>NZ_WWIA01000588.1 GCF_009870065.1 Streptomyces sp. SID5785
GCACCTGGCCGGTGTCCTGGGCTGAGGCACGACACACACGTGAGGCCGGATCCCCGAGGGGATCCGGCCTCACGTGTGTGTCCGCGGCAGGGTTCAGAAGGACACCGGGTAGAGGGCCGCGTAGTCGCCGGTGCGGGCCGCTTCCAGGACGGCGCGGGTGCGCAGCGAGCTCTGGCCGGTGCGGGCCCGTTCGGACGGGGTCTCCGCGCACACGCCGTCGCGGCACAGGCCGGCGCGGGTCCACGCCTCGACCGCGTCCGTGCGGGGGCGTTCGACCCAGGTGCCCATCACCGACGCCTCGAGCGAGACCTTTTTGCCGCTGCGGTAGAGCGCGGGGCCCTGCCGGGCGTCCCGGGCGGCCGCGACGGCGTCGCGGCGCAGGTCCGGGTCGTCGCACAGGTCGGCGGCAGCCGCGAGCCGGACGGCGCGGATCACGGAGCCGCCGCCCGTCGTGCCCGGACCGGCCGCGCGCAGCGGGGATCCGGCGGCGCACAGCGTGTCCACGGCGTGCGTGTCCCGCGCGTCGAAGGCGGTGAGCAGCAGCCGGGCCTCGTCGCCTGCGCGGATGCCGCGCAGCGACGGCGCGGGCAGGTCGTGCCGGACGGCGCGGGCGGCGTCGCCGCCGAGGGAGCCGGCCACCAGCCGGACGTTGACGCGCGCGGCCAGGTCGGCGGTGTCGTAGGGGGCCGCGCCGTCGGAGAGCGGCAGCCACACCTCGCGGAGCTGGCGGGTGAGCGGCCCGGCGAACGCGTCGGTCCCGCCGTGTGCGCGGGCGAGGACGAGGGCGGCGGCGGTGGTGGCCAGCGCCCCCTCTCCGGGGCGTCCGGGCTGCGGGACCGGCCAGCCGGCCCGGGACCGGGCGCCGGGTGCGGGTGCGCGGACCGCCGTGCAGCCGAGTTTCAGCGCCCAGTACGTGGCCTGCGGGTCGCTGCTCTTCGAGCCGGGCAGGGCGATGCCCGCGTCGGGGGTGACGCGGCCGTCGCAGGTGGCGGGCGGGAAGGCGGGCAGCCGGGCGCCGAGGCGGTCGGCGGACTCGCGCAGGGCGCCTTCCCAGGCGAGCCGCACCGGCTCGGCGCCGAGCCGGGACAGGGCGCGCGCGGTGGATCCGGCGAGCGTCGCGGCGTGGTCGCGGTCGGTGGCGCCGACGCCGAGTGCGGCGGCGGTCTGCAGGACGGGGACGGCGCGGCCGGGGTCGGCGGCGGCGCTCTGCGGGGTGAGTGCGCGCAGCGCCCGGAGCGCGTCGGCGCGTACCGGTTGCGGTACGGGGAGCTTCAGCCGGGTCAGGACGCGGACGGCGACCGCGGTGCTGCCGGGGTCGGTGGCGTCGGCGGAGGGTGCGGTGCGGTATCCGCCGCCGCTGCGCAGCGTCTCCAGGGTGCGGGCGACGGTCGTCCGGTCGGCGTCGCCGCCCGCGCTGTCGAGCGCGTCGACGGCGAGGTCCACCTGGGCGACGGGGGGCAGTCCGGAGGAGTCGAGGCGGCCGCGTTCGGCGGGTTCGAGCCAGCGGCGCATCCGGTCGGGCCGCAGGCCGGTGTCGTCGGCGCCGCCGTCGAGTGCGGCGAGCCGCAGCCGCCAGGCGGTCTCGTAGAGGGAGAAGGGGGACGCGTCGCCGGTCCCGGCGGGGTCCACGAACCAGCCGCGGCGGCCGTCGCTGACCCAGGCGTCGCGCAGCAGGTCGGGGGCGTCGGCGGGGCGTTCGGCGCGGACCGCGGCGCCGCCGCGGGTGGCGCCGTCCGCGGGGGTGCTCGCGGTGTCCGCCGGTGCGCAGCCGGCGGCGAGGGCGAACACCGCGGTCCAGCCGGACAGCCGGGCCGCCGTGCGGCGGCCCGGCCGGGCGGTCGGGCGCCGCGGCATCAGCTGTAGGCCCGGTCGCGGCTCGTGACGGTGTAGAACGACGAGCCGAACTGGAAGGTGCCCGTGACCGAGTGGCTGATGCGGAAGACGTTGGAGTAGTCCTCCTGGTCGGGCGGGTAGAACGCGACCTGGTCGTGGGCGTGTTCGCTGTACCAGTTGTCGCGGACGGTGGTGGACCAGCTGGCCTCGGCGCTCGCGCCGGTGCTCTTGACGTCGGCGCCCTTGGGCGCGCCGATCACCAGGAAGGGGGCTCCGACGGAGCCGACGTTCCAGGTGTCGGTGTGCTGGATGCTGTCGGCGTCGAACGGCCGCTCGCCGAGCCAGGACACGTCCGAGGAGGTGGCCGTGAAGATGGCGTAGTACTCCATGAACGGGACCTTGACGAAGCTCGCGCCGGCGGCGGCGATCCGGCCGCGGTCGCCGCCGGCGGGCGTGGCCTTGCCGGTGGCGGACGAGTCGAGCCATTCGTCGCGCACGGGGAAGCCGTTCTGGTCGCCGTGCCCGCCGCCGTCGCCGCCGCCGGTGTCCCCGCCGGTCGTGCCGCCGCTCGTGCCGCCGTCGGTGGGGTCGGGGGTGGGTTCGGTGGGCCGGGTCTGCTCCTCGCGCCGCTGGCGGTGCACCTCGTCGACGAGCTGCTGCTTGTCGCGTACGGAGGAGTCGGCGGTGAGCACCTTGCTGTGCTCGTCCTCCTGGACGACGACGGTGCCGGGTGCGGCGGTGCCGGCGGCGGTGGAGCCGGTGGCGCCGCGCGTGACGCCGAGGGCGAATCCGCTCAGGGTCAGGGCCGCGGTCGCGGTGACCAGGACGGTGCGTCGCGAGCGGCCGACGGTGATCCCCATGGTGTGCTTCCCTCTCTGCTGGTGCGGTGCGGGCGGCCGGGTCACGGCTTCTGGCGGTGCAGGAAGATGTCGGGCTGGTCGTTGTCGTCGCGGGCCACGAGGTTGGTGGCGTACGACGTGAAGACGACGGTCGCGGCGTGCTGGTCGGCGTCCGGGAAGTAGCTCGCGGCGTCGGCCTCCTCGCCGCCGGAGCCCACGCTCACGCGGCGCAGGTCGCCGCTGGGCAGGTCGGCGACGAAGATGTCGCGCACCTTGTTGGTGTCGCCGCCGACGAGGGCGGGGCCGGAGGACGCCATCGGGATGTGCCGGCCGTCGCCGGTGATGCTGGCCCAGAAGGTGCCGCCGGGGGCGGGCACGCCGTCGGCGCCCTTGTCCATGAGCCGCAGGGCGCCCGTCCGCAGGTCCTGGAGGTAGGCGTGGTCCTGGGTGGTGTCCGGGCTGTCGGACGTCAGGTTGGTGGCGTGGGAGTTGAGGACGACGTAGCGGTTGTCGTCGCTCACGGTGCCGCCGATGGTGATCTGGTCGGACTGGACGCCCTCGGCGTTGACGCTGAGCCGGGTGGTGCGGCCGGTGCGGGTGTCGTGCAGGAACTCGTCGACCTTCTTGTTGGTGTCGTCGGCGACGAGGTTCGTGGCGTTGGAGAAGAAGGTGACGTAGCGGCCGTCGGCGCTGATCTGGGTGCCGTCGCTGGCGGCGTTGCCGGGGGTGCCGTCGTCGGCGGCGCTGGTGCGCACGAGCGTGCCGGTGCGCAGGTCGTGCACGACCGTCTGCCAGGAGCCCGCGGGGGCGCCGGGGACGAGGTTGGTCGCGGAGGTGGCGAACGCGACGCGGCGGCCGTCCGCGGAGAGGGTGGGGCGCATGCTGTCGCCGTCGCCGGGGGTGCCGTGGATGCCGGACACGAGGACGGTCTCGCCGGTGCGCAGGTCGGTGCGGTAGATGTGCGAGCGCCCGTCGCGGACGCCGCGGACCAGGTTGGTGGCGTCGGCGGAGTAGACGGCGTAGCGGCCGTCGGAGCTGATGATCGGGTCGATGCCGGTGCAGCCGTCGGAGGGGGCGCCGCCCCGGCCGCGGTCGACGCGCACGGTGGTGCGGCGGGCGATGTCGCGCAGGTAGATGCCGGTGCACGCGTTGTGGTCGCCGCGCACCAGGTTGCCGGCGTGGGAGGCGAAGACCACCAGGTTGCCGTCGGCGCTGACGGAGGCGCGCTCGCTGCCGCCGTCGGCGGGCCGGCCGTTCAGGCCGACGCTGACCAGGATCGTCTCGCTGTCGTCTGCGGCCGCCCCGGCGGCGGGACCGGGTGCGGCCGCCGCGACGAGTGCGAGCGCGCCGCCCAGCAGCGCCCCGCGGGTGGCCCGCGCACGGGCGGTCCTGTGCTTTCTCATGCTGCCCTCCTCGTGCCGTGCACCGGGTGGTGCGCGGTCGCGGTGAGCGTCACACCGGGGCCTCGTGCGCTGCTCCAATGCACCTTGAACCGGCCACCTGGCGCGAACGGCTCGGCGGCCTCGGGCAGCGGGGCGCGGCGGTGGCCGCGGGCGGGCAGCAGACAGCCACCCGGCCGGGGGAAGTCGCCGGGTGGCTGTGGTCAGGGGTGCCGCGGGGGCCTACCGGACGGCGGCGGGGGCGGGCGTGGGCGCGCCGACCTGTGCGGAGACGGCCTCGAGGACGGAGGTGAGGACCTTCTCGAGGCGGCCGCCGATGCCGATCTCGGCGACCTTGCGGCCGATGCGGCCGGCGCCGGGCACGACGTTGTGCACGGTGAGCACGATGCGGCCGGCGCCGTCGGCGGGCTCGACGGTGTACGTGCCGCCGAACCAGGTCTGGATGCCGACGGTGGCGCCCGCGCGGTCGACGGTGAGCTCCAGGTAGTCCTCGCCCGAGGTGCCGAAGCGGCCGGTGAACTTCTCGGGGCCGCCCTCCAGGGTCACGGCGCCTGCCTCGCGGGTGTGGTCACCGGCGAGCACCAGTGCGTTCCCCTCGACGCCGGCCGGACCGGGGCGCACGGCCAGGAGGGCCTCGGTGACCTGCTCGACGGGGGCACCGACGACACCCTCGACGCGCCACTTCTTCTGGTTGTCCGCGGACGTGTTCATGGCTGCTCCCTGGAGCTAGACTAATTCCATGTTCGGGAATTCTCGATTGCGAGGAAATCTCGATTCATCGAAATACTTTCCTCCCGGAGGTGCCCCGTGTCAACCCACAGCAGCCCGGAGCGCGCCGGACTGGTCGCCGCCATCGAGGACGCCGTGCGCGACAACGGCGGACGCGGCCAGCTCCTGCACCAGGCGATCGCCGAGCGCTTCGGCCTGAACCCCACCGACCTCAAGTGCGTCGACCTGGCCCGCACCGAGCCGCAGCTGACCGCGGGCCGGCTCGCGGAGATCACCGGCATGAGCACCTCGGCCACCACCGCCGTCCTGGACCGCATGGAGAAGGCCGGCTTCGTCGAGCGGACCCGCGACCCGCTCGACCGGCGCCGGGTCATCGTGGTGTCCACGGGCCGCCGCGAGGAGGAACTCGCGGCGGCCTTCGCCCCGGTGCGCCGGACCATGGCCGAGATCCTGGACTCCTACGACGACGACCAGCTCCGGGTCGTCGCCGGTTTCGTCCAGCGGCTGAACGACCTGCTGCGGGACCTCACGCTCACCACGCGACAGGCAGCTCGGTGAGCCCGCGGATCATCCCGCTCCCCCACGTCAGTTCGGACGCGTCCACCGCGAGCCGCAGCCCGGGGAAGCGCCGCAGCAGCGCCGAGAACGCCACCTGGAGCTCGATCCGGGCCAGGGGTGCGCCCAGACAGCGGTGGATGCCGTGACCGAAGGCGATGTGCCGGTTGGCCGCGCGCGACAGGTCCAGCGTGTCGGGGTCGGGGAAGGCCCGCGGGTCGCGGTTGGCCGACGCCGTGGAGGGGATGACCGCTTCCCCCGGACGCACCAGCGTGGACCCGATCTTCACCTCCTCGGTGGCGATCCGGATCGTGCCGCCGCTCACCGGTCCCGGCGTCCAGCGCAGCAGCTCCTCGACCGCCTCCGCGGGGAACTCCGGTGCCCCGCGCAGCGCTTCGAGCTGTTCGGGGTGGCGCAGCAGCGCGAGCACCGCGTTCGACAGGGAGTTGGCCACGGTGTGGTAGCCGGCCGTGATGAGCGTGGCCGCCACCGTCACGAGTTCGGCCGGGCGCAGCCGGTCCTCGTCACGGGCCGCGATGAGGGAGCCGAGCAGGTCGTCGCCGGGGGTCTGCTGCTTCTCGGCGATGAGATGACGCAGGTAGTCGGCGAGTTGCTGGCGGGCGCCGGTCACCGCGCCCGCGGCGTGCGGGGCGAGCGTGAGGGCCGCGTCGGTCCACTCCTTGAAGGACTCGCGGTCCTGCTCCGGCACCCCGAGCAGCTCGCAGATGGTGATGATGGGCAGCGGCCGGGCGAGGTGCTCGACCAGGTCGACGGGCGGGCCGAGCTCCGCCACGGTGTCCAGCAGCCGCTCCGTGGTCCGGGCGATGCGGGGCCGCAGCGCCTCGGTGCGGCGGCCGGTGAAGGCCGGTGCGAGCAGCCTGCGCAGCCGGGTGTGGTCGGGCGGGTCCATCGCCATGACGGAGTCGGGCTCCGGGCGGGCGGGGCCCAGCCGGGGCGTGCCGGGCCGGGTGGCTGCGGCCCGGCTGAGCCGGTCGTCGTTCAGGACGGCGCGCACGTCCTCGTAGCGGGTGACGAGCCAGGCGTGGTCCCCGGTGGGCAGTTCGGCCCGGGCCACGGGACAGCCCTCGCGCAGCTCGCGCCACTCGGGCGGCGGGCCGAACAGGGTGCTGTGCTCGAACGGGAATCGCAGGTCGCCGCCCGGCTGGTCACCGGGCACGGAGTCTGGGATGTCGTCGGACAAGACGGTCCTCCAGAATGCTTCGGTGCGGCGCGGTGGCCGGGTCAGGCCCCGACGTCCATCTGGCCCATCATTCCCATGGTCATGTGGCTGAGCAGATGGCAGTGGTACATGAACTTGCCGGTGTAGTCGGTGAACTTGATCTTGAAGCGGACGCTCTGGCCGGGCATCACGGTGACCGTGTCCTTGAGACCGGCCTCCCCCGGCGCCGGCGGCACCCCGTCCCGGTCGAGCACCTCGAAGTGCTCGAGGTGGACGTGCATGGAGTGCGGGATGCCGAACTTGGTGTCGGTGTTGCGGACCGTCCACACCTCGGTGGTGCCGCGGCGGGGCCGCATGTCGACGCGCTGCGGGTCGAACGCCTTGCCGTTGATGAGGTGCTGTCCCGAGGCCGGGTCGAACGACATCACGAACTCGCGCTCCACGGTGGGCTTGCCGAGGTCCGGGGCGGCGCGCAGCCGCTCCGGGACCTGCGAGCGGTCCTCGGCGGCGCGCACCACGTCGAAGCGCATGACCTCCGGGGCCTCGCCCGGGTAGGCGAGCGCGTTGGAGAGCACCACCTGGGAGCCGACCGGGTAGCGGGAGAAGTCGATGACGATCTCCTGCCGTTCGGCGGGCCACAGTTCGAGCTGGCGCACCGCCACGGGCGCGGGCAGCAGTCCGCCGTCCGAGCCGATGTGGGTGAACTCGTCGCTCTTGCCCAGCTGGAACTGGAAGGCGCGCTCGTTGCTGGTGTTGGTGAGGCGGATCCGGTACTTGCGGGCGTCGACCTCGAAGTACGGGCGCGGGCTGCCGTTGACGAGCACGGTGGGCCGCTTCATGAAGCCGTCCATGTCGTACACGAGCGCGCTGTCGTCGTCGAACTTGGCGTCGCGCAGGTACAGCGGCACGTCGTAGCGGCCCTTGGGCAGCGGCAGGCGCTCCTCGAACGCGTCGGTGAGCAGGTAGCCGGCCACCGCGCCGTAGTAGACGTTCTCGACGTGCGCGTGCAGGGAGTGGTCGTGCAGCCACAGGGACGCGGCGCGCTGGTCGTTCGGGTAGTAGAAGGCGCGGCCCGCGCCGGTGACCAGCTGGTCGTCGGGGTGGCCGTCGTCGTGCGCGGGGACGTGGCCGCCGTGCAGGTGCATGGCGAACGGCACCTCGAGGCCGTTGGTCTGCTGGATCACCACCGGGCGGCCGCGGGTGGCCCGGATCACCGGGGCGACCTCGCCGTTGAACAGGCGCATCCGGGTCGTGGTGCCCGGCACCAGGCTGACGTCGGTGTCCCGCGGGCTGAGCCGGTACACGTCGTACCCGGCTCCGTGCCGGCGGCCCCGGGTGCCGCCGCCGAGCGGGCGCAGCACCTTGGCGTGTCGCAGGGGCACGGCGAACAGGTCGTCCACGGAGCCGGCGGGGGTCCGCCCCTCCGCGACGGCGTACGCGCCCGCGCCGGAGCCGGCCGCGAGCACACCGGTGGCAGCCCCCGCCTTGATCAGTTGCCTGCGAGTCAGCACGTGCTCTCTCCTTGTTCGGTGAGGCTTGTTCGGTGTGGCTTGCTTCGATGCGGCTTGCTTCGGTGCGGGCGCCCGCGGGGCGACCGGGGTCATTCAGCCAAGTTCTGCTCGGCGCGCGCTCGAGCGGCGGTACATCACGGCGTGGCCCGCGGCTCGGGCGTGCGGTGGATCTTGTGCTGGGCGGCCTGGGCGCGCGGCCGGACCACGATGAGGTCGAGGTTGACGTGCGCGGGCCGGGTCACGGCCCAGGACACGGTGTCGGCGACGTCCTCGGCGGTGAGCGGCCGGTCGACGCCGCGGTAGACACCGGCCGCGGCCGCGGCGTCCCCGCGCAGCCGGTTGAGGGCGAACTCCTCGGTGCGGACCAGGCCCGGCGCGATCTCGATCACGCGCACCGGCTCGCCGCACAGTTCGAGCCGGAGCGTCGCGGCGAGCGCGTGCGCGCCGTGCTTGGCGGCCACGTATCCGCCGCCGCCCTCGTAGGCGGTGTGGCCCGCGGTGGAGGACAGGACCACGACCGTGCCGTCGCCGGACGCGCGCAGGGCGGGCAGCAGCGCCTGGGTGACGTGCAGCACGCCGAGCACGTTCACCTCGAACATGGCGGCCCAGTCGGCCGGGTCGGCGGTGGCGACGGTCTCGGTGCCGAGCGCGCCGCCCGCGTTGTTCACGAGCACGTCGACCCGTTCCAGGGTCCGGGCGAAGGCGCGCACGGCCGCGGCGTCGGTCACGTCCAGCGGGTGCACCGCACAGGTGCCGCCCGCCGCGGTGATCTCGCCCGCGACCGTGTCGAGCCGGTCCTTCCTGCGCCCGGTCAGGACGACGTGGTGGCCGGCCGCCGCGAGCCCGCGTGCGGTCGCGGCGCCGATCCCGCTGCCCGCCCCGGTGACCACGGCGACGGGCGGCCGGGACGGGCCGGAGGTGACGTCTGCGGCGGGAACTCGGTGCGGCATGAGGACTCCGTGAGGGCTCGGACGGACGGGACGGGCCCGCCGGCCGCGTCCGGCGGCCCGGGGCACGTCGCACAGTGGCGCCGCCCGCTCGAATATCCCTGGGGCCGCCGCCCGGGACGCCTTCCTCGATACGGCCTGCACCCGGTCTTGAGCCGGTCTACGGAGCATGCCGGTCCTCGGACCTAAGGAGGAACCGGAGATGCACCCGAACCAAGTCGAGGCCCCGACCGCACGGGGTGGCCGCGGCCTTGAGCGCCGTGGACTGCTGCTCGGACTCGCGGGCGGCGCGGTGGCGCTGACGGCGACCACGGCGTCGGCCCAGGAGCCGGGCCGGTCGGCGGCGCGCCGGCACGACGCAGGGCAGCTGGTCCAGGCGGTGGCCGCGCCGGACGGCGTGCGGCTCAGCACCGGGAAGGTGCGGGCGGGCGTGGTGACGCTGCGGGCGACGACGCCGGACCAGAAGCAGCAGCACCCGATCGGGCTGCTCAGGCTGCGGCCGGGGCTGGCCCTCGGCACGTTCCTGACCCACTATCAGCAGGCGGCCACCGCGGCCGATCCGGCCGAGCGCAGGAAGGCGCTCGAGCTCATCGACGCGGAGGCGGTCTACTTCGGCGGCCCGGCCGTCACGTACGCGGGCGGCGCCCTGGAGACGACCTGGGTGCTCTCGCCGGGCACGTACCACGTGCTCGACTACACGACGGCCACCCCGGACCACGCCGAGCGGGTGCGCACGCTGACGGTGACCGGCACCCGCCCGACCGGCCGGCCGCGCGTGGCGCCGCACATCGTCTCGCCGTACGAGGACGGCGAGAGGGGCACCTTCCTCGTCGACCCCACCCTGCCGGCGGACGGCGCGTTCCAGGTCGTGAACCAGACGTCCCAGCTGAACGAGGTCATGTTCCTGCGCACGACGGCGGACGCCACCGAGGCGAGCGTCACCGCGTGCATGGAGGCGCTGCGCAAGGGCGAGCAGCCGCCGACCTACCCCTTCGAGGGGGTGCCGACCGGTCTGACGCCGCTGCAGCCGGGCGCCTCCGCCGTGTTCGCACACTCCCTGCCGCCGGGCCGCTATCTCCTCACCTCGTTCATCAGCAACCGGCAGACGCTCGTCAAGCGGGCCTTCGAAGGCATGTGGCAGCTGGTCACCCTGCGCTGAACCGCATGCCGGCCGGTCCTCGCCGGCCGTCCCACCTTGGTCAGCCCTACGAGAGAGAGTTGAACCCTTATGAGGACGGTGGCCCATCGAGACGGGCGGCGGCGCGTCCTGCTGTCCACGGTCTCCTCGGACTCCCACACCTGGAACCTGGTCTTCCTCCGGCTGCTGCTCGAGGAGGCCGGCCATGAGGTCGTCGGTCTCGGACCGTGCGTGCCGGACCGGCTGCTCATCGACTCCGTGCGCCGGGTACGGCCCGACCTGCTCGTGATCAGCACGGTCAACGGGCACGGGCAGCTCGACGGGGCCCGGGTGATCCGCGCGCTGCGCGCCGACCCGGAGGTCGGCGACACCCCCGCCGTGATCGGCGGCAAGCTGGGCGTCGACGGTGACGCGGGCGCCCCGGTCGCGCGGGCGCTCGTCGAGGCGGGATTCGACGCGGTGTTCACGGACGGCGCCGACACGGGCCGGCTGGCCGCCATCCTCGACGCGCTGCCCCAGCGGGCGCCCGAGGGCAGGGCGGTATGACCGATCGGAGCCCGGACGCCCGCCCCGCGGATCTGGGGAGCGCGGTGCGGCGGGCGGCGGACGCGGGCCGGCTCGTCGTCCAGCCGCGGATGGGCATGGCGGTGCCGGCGACGATGTCCGCGGGCCTCGAGGCGGTGTGTTCGCTGCCGACGCCGTCCGTCGGCACGATCACCCTGGACAGCTACACCCGGGTCGGTGACCACGCGCACGCGCGGGCGGCGCTCGCGGCGGGCGAGCCGCTCAACGGCTTCCCGCTGGTGGCGCACGGCCCGCAGGTCACGGCCCGGGTGGCGGCGGCGGCCGGGGACCGCCCGGTGCAGATCCGGCACGGTTCGGCGCTGCCGGGGGACATCTTCCGCACGATGGCGGCGGCGGGCCTGTCGGCGAGCGAGGGCGGGCCGGTGTCGTACTGCCTGCCCTACGGCCGGACGCCGCTGGCCGAGTCCGTCGCCAACTGGCGTGCGGCGACCGCCGAGTTCGCGGAGCTGACGGCGGCGCGCGGGCTGCGGGCCCATCTGGAGACGTTCGGCGGGTGCCTGCTCGGTCAGCTGTGCCCGCCGTCGCTGCTGGTGGCGACGAGTCTGCTCGAGGCCCTGTTCTTCGTGCGGCAGGGCGTCACCAGCGTCTCGCTGAGCTACGCGCAGCAGACGGACGCCCGCCAGGACGTGGAGGCGCTGGCCGCGCTGCGGCTGCTCGCGGACGAGTGGCTGCCGCCTGAGGTCGACCGGCACCTCGTGCTGTACACGTACATGGGCGTGTTCCCGGACAGTCCGGGCGGGGCGCAGCTGTTGATGGACCGCAGCGCGGAGCTGGCGGTGCGCGGCGGCGCGGAGCGGCTGATCGTGAAGACGCCGGTCGAGTCGGTGCGGCTGCCGACCGTCAAGGAGAACGTGGCGTCGTTGCGTTCGGCGGCCCGGGCCGCGGCGCGGGCCGCCACGGACTCGGGTGTCCCGTGGGCGGCCGAGGTCGGCCCGGGTGAGGTGCTCGCGGAGGCGCGGGCGCTGGTCGAGGCGACCCTGGAGCTGCACGAGGACGTAGGCACGGCGCTGACCCGGGCGTTCGCGGCGGGCCTGCTCGATGTGCCGTTCTGTCTGCACGAGGACAACCGGGGTCTCGCGCAGGCCGCGGTGGACGGGGACGGGCGGCTGCGCTGGACGCGCACGGGCCGGCTGCCGCTGCCGGTGCGGACCGGCACCGCGCCGGCGGCGGTCGGTGCGGGCCGTCTCGTGCAGATGCTGCGGTACACGGCCGACCGGCACGATCTGCTGGCGCTGGACGCCGGGTCCGATCCCGGGTGGGCGCGGCCGCAGGCGCCGGTGCCGCCGCCGGAGCCCGAACGCCCGTACCGGATCGCGGTGGTGGGGACGGGGCCGCGCGGCACGTCGGTCCTCGAACGGCTCGCGGCGCGGCTCGCGCAGGAGCCGGGGTCCGGGGCGCGGCCCGTCGAGGTGTACGCGATCGACAGCCACGAGGTGGGTCCCGGCCGGGTGTGGCGCACCGGGCAGCCGCGCTGGTCGCTGATGAACACGGTCGCCGGTGAGGTGACGATCTTCTCGGGGCAGCCGGACGACGGCCCGGCCCGCGCCGGGGCGGGACCGTCCCTGTTCGAGTGGTGGCGGACGGCGGATCCGCAGGCGGCGGCGCCCGACGTGTGCGCGCCCCGCGCCGTGTACGGGCAGTATCTGGCGTACGCCCTGGACCGGGTCGAGCGGACTCTGTCGGACAGCGGGGCGCGTCTGGTGCGGCTGCGCCGGTCGGTGCGCTCGCTCGTGCCGGAGCCGGACGGCGGGTACCTCCTCGGGCTCGACGACGGCGACCGGATCCGTGCCGACCGGGTGGTGCTGTCCACCGGGCATCCGCTGCCGCGGCTGGGTGCGGACCAGCAGCGGCTGGCCGCGGTGGCGGACCGGGACGGGGGTCCCCGCTACGTGCGGGGCGACTCGGCGATCGACATGCCGCTCGGGGATCTGGAGCCGGGCAGCACGGTGGGGATCATCGGGCTCGGGCTGTCGTTCTACGACGTGGTCGCCGCCCTGACGACGGGCCGCGGCGGCCGGTTCGTGCCGGGCTCGGACGGGGCCCTGCGCTACGAACGCAGCGGCCGGGAGCCGCTGTTGGTCGCGGGTGCGCGCAGCGGGGTGCCGCTGCGGGCGCGGGGGCGCAATCAGAAGGCGCCCGACCACGTGTACCGTCCGCTGCTGTTCACGGCCGAGCGGGTGCGGGCCCTGCGGGCGGCGCGCCGCCTCGACTTCCGTGCCGACGTCGAGCCGTGGCTGCTCGCCGAGGTGGAGCTGGTGCGCTGCGCGACGCTGCTGCACCGCGCCTACGGGCCGGACATCGCCGAGCGGTTCCGTCACACGGCGGCCGAGGCGGCGGATGCGCCGGGTGCGGTGCCGCAGGAGGCGGTGCACGACGCCGCGGTCCGCTGCGGTCTGGCCGGTGTGGCGCCGGTGGATCTGCGGGCCTGGGCCGACCCGTTCGGCGACCGGCGTTTCCCGGGTCCGGGCGCGTACCAGGACGAGCTGGCGGGCCTGCTGCGGGAGGATCTGCGGCTGGCCGCCGAGGGCAATGTCGAGGGGGCGGTGAAGGCGTGCCTTGACACGGTCCGGGACGTGCGCGGGGTGCTGCGCCAGGCGGTCGACCACTCGGGGCTGACGCCGCGCTCGCACCAGGAGGACTTCCTGGGCGACTTCGTGCCGATGGTGTCGCGGCTGACGACCGGGCCGCCGCGGGAGCGGGTGCGGCAGCTGCTCGCGCTGCTCGACGCGGGCGTGCTGCGGATCGTGGGGCCCGGTGCCCGGTTCGGCCCGCAGGAGGGTGGCGGGCGGTTCGTGGTGGAGTCGCCGCGGGTGGCGGGCAGCCGCACCGTGCTGGACACGCTGATCGACGCCCGGATCCCGGAGCCCGATCTGCGGGCGGCCGAGGGCGATCTGTCGGCGGCGCTGCGCGACCAGGGGCTGCTCACGCCGTACGTGAACCGGGGCGAGGACGGGACCGAGTTCCGCACCGGCGGGGTGGCGGTGACCGGCGCCCCGTTCCATCCGGTGCGGGCGGACGGGCGCCCGGAGCGCGGCCTGTACGTCCTCGGTATCCCCTCCGAGTTCGCCCGCTGGTTCACGCAGGTGGGCAGCGGGCGGCCGGGGGTGCGGGGCGGGTTCACGGCCGACGCCGACGCGATCGCCGCGCACCTGCTGACCGGGCGGCCGGCCGGTGCCGCGCCCGTCCGGGGCGGGGTGCTGTTCGGCGCCCGCCTCCAGGGCCTGCTGGCCGCGGCCGACGAGAAGGGATCCGCCCGATGACCGCACACACCCGGACACCGGACCAGGCCTGGCGCGCGGCCCGGTGGACCGACGCGCACCGGGAGTTCCGGGCGGCGCGCGACCTGCTGCTGCGGCACCGGCGGGACCCGGCGGTGGCCGCCGCCCGGTTCCGCTGGCCGCGCCCGCGCCGGTTCAACTGGGCGCTCGAGTGGTTCGACGTGGTCGCCGAGGGCAACGACGCCCCGGCGCTGGAGCTCGCCGACCGGGACGGCGGGACGCGGGTGCTGTCGTACCGCGAGCTGTCCCGGCGTTCGGACGCGGTCGCCGTGTGGCTGGCCGCCCGGGGCGTGGCCCGCGGGGACCGGCTGATGGTCGTCCTGGACACGCGTGCCGAGCTGTGGGAGGTGCTCCTGGCGGCGCTGAAGCTGGGCGCCGTCGTCGTGCCGTCGCACCCGGATCTGACGCCGGACCAGGCGGCGGACCGGGTGCGGCGCGGGCGGCTCGTGCACGTGGTGTGCCGGGGCGGCGCCACCGCCGCGTTCGCGGGCGTCCCGGTGCCGGGGGCCCGGATCGTGGTGCCCGAGGGGGCCGGCCCGGTGCCCGCGGGCTGGACGGACTACCGCGACAGCGCGGCCGTCACCGCCCGTTTCGTGCCGGACGGGCCGACGCCGGCGGACGACGTGGCGTACTGCTACTTCACCTCGGGCACGACGTCGGCGCCCAAGCTGGTCGCGCACACACATCTCAGCTATCCGGCCGGCCATCTGTCGAGCCTGTACTGGAACGGTCTCGTGCCCGGCGACCGGCACGTCAACATGTCGTCGCCGGGCTGGGCCAAGCACTCCTGGAGCAGCCTGTTCGTCCCGTGGAACGCGGAGGCGACGATCGTGGCCCTGCCGTCGGGCCGCCTCGCGCCGGACCGGCTGGCGGGGCTGCTCGAGCGCCTGGGCGCCACCAGTTTCTGCGCCCCGCCGAGCACCTGGCAGGCGCTGGTGCCCCATCTCGGCTCGGCCGCGCCCGCGTTGCGGGAGGCGACGAGCGCGGGCGAGCCGCTGCCCGGGCCGGTCGTCGCCGCGGTGCGGGCCGCGTGGGGCGTCGACGTGCGCGACGGCTACGGCCAGACCGAGACGACCGCGCTGATCGGCACCACGCCGGGCGTCACGCCCCGCGCGGGACTGCTCGGGCTGCCGCTGCCCGGGTACCGCGTCACGGTGCGCGACCCCGACAGCGGTGCGCTCACCGACGGCCCCGGCGAGCTGTGCGTCGACCTGGACGGCCCGGAGCGGCCGGTCGGCGTCATGGCCGGGTATCCGGACGACCCGGAGCGCACCGAGCGGGCCCTGGGCCGGGGCTGGTACCCGACCGGGGACCTGGGCGTGCGCGACTCGGACGGCTGGATCCGGGTGCTCGGGCGCCGCGACGACGTCTTCAAGTCCGCCGGTCACCGGGTCTCCCCCTACGAGGCCGAGGCGGTCCTGCGCGGGCATCCGGCGGTCGCGGACGTCGCGGTCGTCCCGGTGCCGGACGCGGTGGCGGGCCTGGTGCCGCTGGCGGTGGTCGTGCCCGCGCCGGGGCGCACCCCGGACGCGGCGCTGGCCGCCGAGCTGCTCAGGCACGCGGGCCGTGCGCTGTCGGAGGTGGGCCGCCCGGAGCTGCTGCGCTTCGCCGCGGATCTGCCCCGCACGACGTCGGGCAAGGTCCGGCGGAGTCTGCTGCGCGAGCAACCGGCGGACGGGGCGGGGGTGTTCGGGCGGCGCGAGGGCGCGGGGGCGACGCGATGAGCCGCGGGCCCGCACGAAGTGACGGCACGCAGCGACCAGCACGAAGTGACCAGTACGAAGTGACCAGCACCGGAGAGGATTCAGCCATGTCGGACGTCGCGGACGTCTCAGAAGTGACGGAACAGTCCACGGTCCGGGCGCCGTTGACGGTCGAGGGGCTCGACCGGCCCGAGGATCTGCTGCGGCGGCTGCGGTTCACGCCGACGACCGCGGACGGCCGGGTCGGGGTCGAGGTGTTCCCGCTGTACTCCACGGAGCAGACCGGTCCGGGCGGCCCTGCGGCCTCGTTGGTGCGGTACCACCCGGGTGCCACCGCGGACCCGCACCGGCACACCGGTTACGAGATCATCCTCGTCCTCGACGGAGAGCTGATCACCGAGGACGGCCGGCATCCGAAGAACTCGCTCCTTGTCATGGCGCCGGGCAGCGTGCACGCCCCGCGCACCGAGCAGGGCGCGCTGATGCTGGTGGTCTGGGAGGCCCCGGTGGAGCCGGCCGAGCCGGTCGACTGACCGCGCACCGACCGCGCACCGGCCGCACGGCGGTGCGGGAGGTACGACAGGAGGGGTGCGGCCGGATCCGGTTCCGGCCGCACCCCTCCTGTCGTGCAACTTCCGCTGTCAGGCGTCCTGCGACGAGACGCCGTAGACGGCGTAGTGGCGGCCGCGCGAGCGGTCCTGGAAGGGCCGCAGGGCCGACGGGTTGTCCTTGTGGTCGGGGCCGAACTGCCAGGTGCGGTACGCCTCGAGGCTCTCCCACTCGCTGTGCAGGGCGAACTCGGCGGGCCGGTCGACGTCACGGAGCAGCTCGCTGCACAGGAGCCCGGGGACGGCGCCGGGCCGCACCCAGCTGATCTCGCGGTAGGCCCGCTCGAGCGCGTCGGGGCCGTCGTCGTCGGCGCGCAGGTACACGACGACGCGGACGCGCTGGGTGGTGGTGCTCATCGGTCGTCGCCTCTCGTCCGGTGCCGGGTCGTCATGCGTCGTCATGCGTAGAACTCGGGGGCCACGCGCAGCGAGCGCCACTGCTCGGCGTCGTGGCCGTGGACGATGAGGGCGTTCTCGCGCCGGGCCAGCTCGACGAGCTTGCGGGTGCTGGCGCGCAGTTCGGCCTCGTCCAGGTCGAAGGGGAAGACGGGCCGCGCGTCGGGGTCGAGGGCGGCGCTCATCGGGATGGCGTCCACGGCGAGCAGCACGGGTCCGGTCCCGGGCAGCCGGACCAGGACGGACTGGTGGCCGGGGACGTGCCCGCCCGAGGCGATGAGCTCGACGCCGGGGAGGAGTTCGGTGTCGCCGTCGACGGTCGTGTACTTGAGTCCGGGCAGGTCCCACAGCGGGCGGGAGGCCTCCAGGCGCGGCACGCCGCCGGAGCGGGCGAGTTCGAGGTGGCTGCGCTGGATGACGAACTCGGCCTCGGGGAAGGCCGCGTGGCCGCCGGTGTGGTCGGGGTCGAGGTGGGAGCAGACCACGATGTCGACGTCGGCGGGGCGCACGCCGAGCCGGTCCAGGGTGGACACGACGTCCTGGCCCTCGTCGACCTGGATCCCGGCGCCGGCGCCGGGGGTGCCCGGGACGGCCCCGGTGTCGACGAGGACGGTGCGTCCGTCGTCGGTGCGGATCAGATAGCCGGGCACGGGTGCCTGGAGCCCCGGGACGGTGCCCAGCCTCAGCAAGTACAGCCTCATGTCTGCGTCTTCCCCTTCCGGCACGGCGGGTTCCGGTGCCGCGGACAGCGTCGGCGCGGGCGCTCGAGCGTGGCTCGACCGGAGGAGATCACACTCGGCGCAAGCGCGCCGTCGGACGACAGGAGAGACCCGTGACGCACGCAGAAGACGAGACGTTCCCGGAAGGAGAGCCGGGGCCGGACCCGCAGCGGTGGCGCGCCGCCACCGTGATCCTCGTCGCCATCGCCCTCGATCTGATCGACACGACGATCGTGAACGTGGCGCTGCCGGTGATGCAGACCGATCTGGGGGCGAGCACCTCGGCCCTGCAGTGGGTGGCGGCGGCCTACACCCTGACGTTCGCCCTGAGCCTGATCACGGTCGGGCGCATCGGTGACATGGTCGGCCGCAAGCGGATGATCTCCCTCGGCATCGTGGTGTTCGTGGCGGCGTCGCTGCTGTGCGGTGTCGCGCAGAGCACGGAGATGCTGATCGCGTCCCGTGTGTTGCAGGGCTTCGGCGGGGCGATCGTGATGACGCAGGGCCTGTCGGTGTTCCAGGTGAGTTTCCCGCCCAAGGAACGTGCGGCGGTGTTCGGCATGTTCGGCGCCCTGTCCGGGGTCGCGGCCATGCTGGGTCCGGTGCTCGGCGGTGTCCTGGTCGACGCCGACCTGTTCGGCTGGGGCTGGCGGCCGATCTTCCTGGTGAACGTGCCGGTGGGGCTCCTCGCGCTTCTCGGTGTGCGGGCGTACGTGCGCGAGTCGCGCGCGCCGCAGATCAAGCGGCTCGACCTGGTCGGTGTCGCCCTGGTGACGGTGGCCCTGCTGGCGCTGCTGTACCCGCTGGTGCAGGGGCAGTCGGCCGGGTGGCCGGCCTGGACGTTCGTCGCGATGGGCTGCTCGGTGCCGCTGTTCGTGGTGTTCGGCGTGTACGAGGGCCGCAAGGCGGCCCGCGACGGGTCGGCCCTGATCGAGCCCAGCCTGTTCCGTGAACGGTCGTTCGTGGCGGGCCTGCTGGTGATGCTGAGCTTCTTCGCGATCATCTCGGGGCTGTTCTTCCCGTTCACGCTGTACTTGCAGGTGGGCCTCGGGTTCTCGCCGCTGGCCGCGGGTCTGACCACGGTGCCGTTCTCGTTCGGCGCGATGATCACGTCGTCGTTCTCGGCGGTCATCGCGATCAAGACGGGCCGCAAGATCCTCAGTATCGGCATGGTCGTCATGGGCGTCGGCATGGTCGCCCTGATCTGGACGATCGGCCACTTCGGGGCCGGGATCAGCGGTTGGGACCTGGCGCCCGCGCTCGGTGTGCTCGGCCTCGGTCTGGGCTTCGTCATCTCGCCGGTCGTGGACATCGTCCTCGGCGGTGTCCCGGTGGAGCACGCGGGGTCCGGTTCGGGTGTCCTGAGCACGGCCGACCAGCTCGGTGCGGCGGCCGGTGTGGCCGTGATCGGCGTGCTGTTCTTCAACCTGCTGACCTCGCAGGCAGTTCCGGGCGCGAACGAGGCGCTGCCGGAGCTGCGCAAGGAGCTCGCGGCGGTCGGCGTCGCGGCGCCCGCGCAGGAACGGATCGCGGACAACTTCCGGGCCTGCGCGAAGGAGAGCGGCGAGCACGAGGACGCGTCGGCGCCGCCCGCGGTGTGCCGCACGATCGTGCCCGCGGGGGCGGTCCCCGAGGGCAAGGAGAAGCAGGTCGCGGCGGCCGTCGCGGACGCTTCCGTGACGGCGCGCGAGGAGGGCTACGGCAAGGCCACGGGCCGGGTGCTGTGGTACGAGGTCGGCATCATCGTCCTCGGCTTCGTGCTCACGTTCATGCTGCCCAAGCGGGCCCGCAAGCCCGAGTGGGAGGAAGACGGCGCAGACGGAGCGGACGGCGCGGACGGCGCTGACGGCGCGTCCGGCGACGCGTCCGCGCCGGCGACGAAGGCGGCGGAGGCGGCCGGACCCGCCTGACGCGCCGACGGCGTCGCCGAGTGCACCGCACGAGGAGACGAGCGGGAACGAGCGGTACGGAACGGGCTGGTGTGCGTCGCACGCGCACCGGCCCGTTCCGCGTGCCCGCGCCGCGCCGCCGGTGGGCGCATGCGGAGCTGTAGAGGCCTTCGAGCTGCTCTGCAGAAGGGGACCCCATGCTGTGCCGACCAGCGAGTCCGGCTGTCTTTCTTCTGGAGGGTCCGTGTCTGTGCACCTGTTCACCTCGGAGTCCGTCACCGAGGGTCACCCCGACAAGATCGCGGACCGGATCAGCGACACGGTCCTCGACGCCATCCTGAGCGAGGACCCCCGCGCGCGTGTGGCGGTGGAGACGCTGATCACCACCGGCCAGGTCCATGTCGCCGGCGAGGTCACCACCAGCGCGTACGTGGACATTCCGACGCTGGTGCGCTCGGCGGTCCTGGAGATCGGCTACGACTCCTCGGCCAAGGGCTTCGACGGCGCCTCGTGCGGGGTGTCGGTGTCGATCGGCGCGCAGTCCCCGGACATCGCCCAGGGTGTGGACACCGCGTACGAGTCGCGGGTCCCGGGCAGCGGCGAGGCGGACGAGCTGGACCGGCAGGGCGCCGGTGACCAGGGCCTGATGTTCGGCTACGCGTCGGACGAGACGCCGACCCTGATGCCGCTGCCGATCTTCCTGGCGCACCGGCTGGCCCGCCGTCTCACCGAGGTGCGCAAGGACGGGACGCTGCCGTACCTGCGCCCGGACGGCAAGACGCAGGTCACCGTCGAGTACGACGGCGACCGTGCGGTGCGCCTGGACACGGTGGTCGTCTCCACGCAGCACGCGCCCGGCATCGACCTCGACGAGCTGCTGGTGCCGGACGTCGCGGAGCACGTGGTGGGGCACGTCCTGCGGCAGCTCGCCGACGACGGCGTGAAGCTGGAGACGGAGGGCCACCGGCTGCTGGTGAACCCGACGGGGCGCTTCGAGATCGGCGGTCCGATGGGCGACGCCGGTCTGACCGGCCGCAAGATCATCATCGACACGTACGGCGGCATGGCCCGGCACGGCGGCGGCGCGTTCTCCGGCAAGGACCCGTCCAAGGTCGACCGGTCCGCGGCGTACGCGATGCGCTGGGTCGCCAAGAACGTCGTCGCGGCCGGTCTCGCGGCCCGCTGCGAGGTCCAGGTCGCGTACGCGATCGGCAAGGCCGCGCCGGTGGGGCTGTTCATCGAGACGTTCGGCACCGAGAAGGTCCCGGCGGAGCGGATCGCGAAGGCGGTGCGCGAGGTGTTCGACCTGCGGCCCGCCGCGATCGTCCGCGACCTCGACCTGCTGCGCCCGGTGTACGCGCGGACCGCCGCCTACGGTCACTTCGGCCGTGAGCTGCCGGAGTTCACGTGGGAGCGCACGGACCGGGTGGCGGCGCTGCGCGCGGCGGCGACGGAGGGCAGCTGACATGCGGATCGCGGTGACCGGGTCCATCGCCGAGGACCATCTGATGACCTTCCCGAACCGGTTCGCCGACCGGCTCATCACGGAGCGCCTGGACCGGATCTCGCTGTCGCTGCTCACCGACGACCTGGAGATCCGCTACGGCGGGGTGGCCGCCAACATCGCCTTCGGGCTCGGCTCCCTGGGTCTCGACCCGCTCCTGGTCGGTGCGGCGGGCGCGGACTTCGGCGGCCAGGAGGTGTGGCTGAAGGAGCACGGCGTCGACACCGCGGGCGTCCGCATCAGCGACACCCTGCACACCGCGCGGTTCGTGTGCGCGACGGACACCGAGCAGAACCAGCTGGGCTTCTTCTACGCCGGTGCCATGGCGACGGCCCGTGAGATCGGCCTGCCCGAGCTCTTCGCGCGCACCGGGCGGCCCGATCTCGTGGTCGTCTCCCCCGACGACCCGGAGGCGATGGTCCGCCATGCGCGCGAGTGCGCGCAGCTCGGCGTCCCGTTCGTCGCCGACCCCTCGCAGCAACTGGCCCGGCTGGACCGGGAGCAGGCCCGCGCGCTGCTCGACAACCCGTGCCATCTGTTCACCAACGAGTACGAGGCGCTGCTCGTCCAGGAGCGCACCGGCTGGAGCGAGCAGCAGGTGCTCGACCGGGTCGGCTGCTGGATCACCACGCAGGGCGCCGGGGGGTCCCGGATCGCCCGGGCGGGGCATCCGACGACGCGGGTCGCCGCCGTGCCGCCGCGCCGGCCGGTCGTCGACCCGACCGGGGCCGGTGACGCCTACCGGGCCGGGTTCCTGACGGCGCTGGCCTGGGGCCTCGACCTGGGCGAGGGGGCCCGGCTCGGCAGCGCCGTCGCCTCGGTCGTCCTGGAGCACAGCGGCACCCAGACCTACGCCCTGGACACCGACGACCTGCTCGACCGGCTGGCCACGGCCTACGGGGCCGGCGAGATCCATCGGCTCATCCCCCGGCTGGGGGTCCCCGCATGAGCGCCCGCAGCCGTGCGGCGGCGCTGCGCGAGGCCTTCGCGTCCCGTGTCGTGGTGGCGGACGGGGCCATGGGCACCATGATCCAGGCCCAGGATCCGAGCCTCGCGGACTTCCAGGACCTCGAGGGCTGCAACGAGGTCCTGAACGTGACCCGCCCCGACATCGTGCGCTCGGTCCACGAGGCGTACTTCGGGGCGGGCGTGGACTGCGTCGAGACGAACACCTTCGGCGCCAACCTCGCGGCGCTGGGCGAGTACGACATCCCC
The DNA here is from genome assembly GCF_009870065.1 of Streptomyces sp. SID5785. Lineage (GTDB taxonomy): Bacteria > Actinomycetota > Actinomycetes > Streptomycetales > Streptomycetaceae > Streptomyces. The sequence continues at coordinate 22,030 of NZ_WWIA01000588.1, forward strand.
GGCCGGATCCACGAACTGTCCGAGGCGGGCGCCCGGATCGCGCGCGAGGTCGCCGACGCGCACGACGCCGGGGACGGCCGCCAGCGCTGGGTGCTCGGCTCCATGGGCCCGGGCACCAAACTGCCCACGCTCGGGCATGTGACGTACGGGGCGCTGCGCGACGGCTACCAGCAGAACGCCGAGGGCCTGCTCGCCGGCGGGGCCGACGCCCTGCTCGTGGAGACGACCCAGGACCTGCTCCAGACCCGCGCGGCCGTCCTCGGTGCGCGGCGCGCGCTGACGGCGGCCGGTGCGGACGTGCCGCTGCTCGTGTCGGTGACGGTCGAGACGACGGGCACCATGCTGCTCGGCTCGGAGATCGGCGCCGCGCTGACCTCGCTGGAGCCGCTGGGCATCGACATGATCGGGCTGAACTGCGCGACGGGCCCGGCCGAGATGAGCGAGCATCTGCGTCATCTGTCCCGGCACTCCCGCGTCCCGGTCTCGGCGATGCCGAACGCGGGCCTGCCCGTCCTCACGAAGGACGGCGCCCACTACCCGCTGACCCCGGCCGAACTGGCGGACGCGCAGGAGAGCTTCGTCCGCGAGTTCGGTCTGTCGCTGGTCGGCGGCTGCTGCGGCACCACGCCGGAGCATCTGCGCCAGGTCGTGGAGCGGGTGCGGGGCATGGAGCCGGCGCGTCGCGAGCCGCGTCCGGAGCCGGGGGCCGCCTCGCTCTATCAGTCGGTGCCGTTCCGGCAGGACACGGCGTACATGGCGATCGGTGAGCGGACGAACGC
>NZ_WWIA01000589.1 GCF_009870065.1 Streptomyces sp. SID5785
GCGGATCGTGGACCCGGCGCTGCGGGCCGAACTGCTCGCGGTGTGCGGCCGGCTGGCCTCGGCGGCGGCCCCGCCGCCCCGGCAGGCCCCGGTGGCGCTCGCACCGCGCGAGGTGGACGTGCTCGCGTGCGTCGCCGCGGGCGCGACGAACGCGGTGGCCGCGGAGCGTCTCGGGCTGCGGCCGGAGACCGTGAAGGGCTATCTGCGCTCGGCCATGCGCAGGCTGGGCGCACACACCCGTGGCGAGGCCGTGGTGGCGGCGCGCCGCGCGGGCCTGCTTCCGTAGCGTCCGCGCACGGCGCGTTCCGTAGCGCCCGCGCACGGCGAAGAGCCCCGGGTACGGACCGTCGTACCCGGGGCTCTGGTGCGGGAGGTGGTTGCCGTCCGACCGCGCGCGACTGGCGGAACATGCATGCGCGCCGCCGGACGGAGCCGCTGGGACCGCGGCGGCCGGGCGACGGACCACCGGCTGCCCTCCCTCAGGTCGAGAGGGGAGCCGGAGGACCTTCACCACCGCACTGGCTCGCACCGGCCGGCCGCGGTCCTCGTCGTCCCGCGACCCGCCGCACGACCACCCCTCATCCGGGTCGCGCAGCAGGTGCGGGCTTGTGCGCACAGGGACTGACCTCCCGTCATTCCCCGTACGCAGCCTGGGTGTTCCTCGAGGGAACTAGTCCTCGCGCAGGGCGCGGACGGCTTCCTCGACGCGCTTGCCGTAGTCGGCGTCGGCGGCGTGGAAGTGGGCGAGGTTCTTCTCCACGATGTCGTCGCGCGAGACCTGGGAGAGGCCGCCCGCGATGTTCGCGACCAGGCGTCCCTTCTCGTCCTCGGACATCAGCCGGTACAGCTCGCCGGCCTGGAAGAAGTCGTCGTCCTTGGTGTGGGCCGGGGCCTCGTGCGTGCCCGTGTAGCCGGAGACCGCGAGCGGCGCGGCGAGCGCGCGGCCGGTCTCGGCGGGGCCGTCGAAGGAGTTCGGCTCGTAGTTCTTGCGGCTGCGGGCGTAGGCGTTGGACGCCATCAGGCCGTCGCGGCCGTAGTTGTCCGCCTCGGTCGCCTTCGGCGCGTTGACCGCGAGCTGGGTGTGGTTGACGCCCAGACGGTAGCGGTGCGCGTCCGCGTAGGCGAACAGGCGGCCCTGCAGCATCTTGTCGGGGGAGGGGCCGATGCCCGGAACGAAGTTGTTCGGGGAGAAGGCGGCCTGCTCGACCTCGGCGAAGACGTTGTCGGGGTTGCGGTCCAGGACCAGCCGGCCCACGCGCTGCAGCGGGTAGTCCTTGTGCGGCCACACCTTGGTGAGGTCGAACGGGTTGAACTGGTAGTCCGCCGCCTCGGCCGCCGGCATGATCTGCACGTAGAGCGTCCAGGACGGGTTCACGCCGCGCTCGATGGCCTGCAGCAGGTCCGTCTGGTGCGAGTTCGGGTCGCTGCCCGCGATCTCGGCGGCCTGCTCCGACGACAGGGAGCGGATGCCCTGGTTCGTCTTGAAGTGGTACTTCACGAAGAAGGCTTCGCCCTGCTCGTTCGTCCACTGGTAGGTGTGCGAGCCGTAGCCGTTCATGTGGCGGTACGAGGCGGGGATGCCGCGGTCGCCCATGAGCCAGGTGATCTGGTGCGTGGCCTCGGGGGCGTGCGCCCAGAAGTCCCAGACGTTCTCCGGCTCCTGCTTGCCCGTGAAGGGGTCGCGCTTCTGGGAGTGGATGAAGTCGGGGAACTTCAGCGGGTCCTTGATGAAGAAGACCGGGGTGTTGTTGCCGACGAGGTCGTAGTTGCCCTCCTCGGTGTAGAACTTCAGCGCGAAGCCGCGGGGGTCACGGACGGCGTCCGCGCCGCCGAGGTTGTCGGCGACGGTCGAGAAGCGCAGGAAGACCTCGGTGCGCTTGCCGATCGTGTTCAGGAAGTCGGCGTACGTGAAGCCGGTGACGTCGTCCGTCACCTCGAAGTAGCCGTACGCGCCGGAACCGCGGGCGTGCACCACGCGCTCCGGGATGCGCTCGCGGTTGAAGCGGGCGAGCTTCTCCAGGAGGTGCTGGTCCTGGAGCAGGAGGGGGCCGCCGGCGCCGGCGGTGGCGGAGTTCTGGTTGTCGGCGACAGGGGCGCCGGACTCGGTCGTGAGCACACGCTTCGGCATTGTTTCGAGGCGACCTTCCGTGCAGTGGCTGCTGACGATGTGGGGAGCGTAGATACCCCTGAACAGCTACGTCAACAGTTTGTTGAAGTTCTGGGGGAACCTTTTCAACAAGTTGTTGAATCGGTGGGCATGGGTTCCGGGCCGCGGCGGCGCCTGGGCGCGACAGGACAGGTGTCAGCGCCGCCGCGGCCCGGAAGCTTTGGGGAGGGTCAGGCCACCTGGTTGCCCGAGAGGCGCTCGACGGCGCGCAGCAGGGCCGAGTGGTCCAGGCCGCCGTCGCCCTGGGCGCGCAGCGAGGCGACCAGCTGGGCCACCACGGCGCCGACCGGGAGGGCCGCGCCCACGGTGCGGGCGGCGTCGGTGACGATGCCCATGTCCTTGTGGTGCAGGTCGATCCGGAAGCCGGGCTTGAAGTCGCGGTTCAGGAAGTTGTCCTTCTTGCGGGTCAGCACGGTCGAGCCCGCCAGCCCCCCGTTGAGGACGTCGAGCGCGGCGGTCAGGTCCACGCCGGACTTCTCGAGGAACACCACGGCCTCGGCGCACGCCTGGATGTTCACGGCGACGATCAGCTGGTTGGCGGCCTTCACGGTCTGGCCCGAGCCGTGCGGACCGCACAGCACGATGGTCTTGCCCAGGGCCTCGAGGAGCGGCTTGGCCTCGTCGAAGTCGGCCTGCTCACCGCCGACCATGATCGACAGGACGGCCTCGATGGCACCGGCCTCGCCGCCGGAGACGGGGGCGTCGATGACGCGGATGCCCTTCTCCTCGGCATTCTTCGCCAGGTCGATCGAGGTCTGCGGGGTGATCGACGACATGTCGACGATCAGCGCGCCCGACCGCGCGTTCTCGAGGATGCCGTCCGGGCCGTAGTTGATGGCCTCGACCTGCGGGGACGCGGGCACCATCGTCACGATGACGTCGGCGTCCCCGACGGCCTCGGCGATCGACTTCACGGCCTTGCCGCCGGCCGCGGCGAGGCGGTCCAGCTTGTCCTGCTCCAGGGTGAAGCCCGTGACGTCGTAGCCGGCCTTGATCAGGTTCTCCGACATGGGCGAGCCCATGATGCCGAGACCGATCCACGCGACCTTGGGGAGGTTGTTGCTCATGAGGGTGACTCCAAAAAAGCTCGGGAAGGCGGTGATGCGTCGATGTGGCCGGTGCGCGGCTCAGCGGCGCGCGGCGCGGGCCTCGCGCGGCAGCCAGTCGAAGGCCTCGGCGCTCGGGCGGTCGCCCGGCTTGTACTCCAGGCCCACGTAGCCGTCGTAGCCGGCCTTCGCGAGCTGGTCGAGGAGGTCCTCGAGCGGGAGCGTGCCGGTGCCCGGCGCGCCGCGGCCGGGGTTGTCCGCGATCTGCACGTGTGCGGTCTTGTCCGTGTACGCGCTGATGACCTGCTGGAGGTCCTCGCCGTTCATCGACAGGTGGTACAGGTCCATGAGGAACTTGGCGTTGCCGAGGCCGGTCGCCGCGTTCACCTTGTCGACGATCTCGATCGCCTTGGGGGCGCTCACGATCGGGCAGGCGGGCGACTCGGGGCGGTTGAGCGCCTCGATGAGCAGCACGGCGCCGACGCGGTCGGCCGCGCGGGCCGCGAGCACCAGGTTCTCCAGGGCCAGCTCGTCCTGGACGGCCGGGTCCACGCCCTCGACGCGGTTGCCGTAGAGGGCGTTGAGCGCCGTGCAGCCGAGGGACTGCGCGAAGTCGGCGGCGACGTCGATGTTCGCCCGGAACTTCTCGCTCTCCTCGCCCGGCACGGAGAGCGCGCCGCGGTCGGGGCCCGGCAGCTGTCCGGCGTAGAAGTTCAGGCCGGTGAGCTGGACGCCCGCGTCCTGGATCGCGCCGCGCAGCGCGTCGAGCTCGGACTGCTCGGGGGTGGGGGCGTCGACCCAGGGCCACCACAGCTCGACCGCGGTGAAGCCCGCCGCGGCGGCGGCCGCGGGACGCTCCAGGAGCGGGAGCTCCGTGAAGAGGATCGACAGGTTGACGTTGAAGCGCTGGTCCGCGAATCCCATGAGGGTCGGCGCTCCCTTCTGGTCCGTGTGCCCGGATCCGTGCTCCGCGAGACGGTTGATTCCGTATTGCGGAAGTTTCTTTCTGCGTGATGGAAGATTGCCTGGAAGGCCTCCCGGCTGTCAAGAGGCTCCGCGCGAGGTTCCGCCGAAATCTGCCGACTCGCACCCGAACGCCCGTCCGGGAGGCCGCCCGGACGAGTGCGAAGAAACCGCCGCCGTCACGTGTGTGACCCACGGGTTCTGGGCAGGCGAACGCCCGTTGCGGGTCATGGGAGTTGGGGGGAGCATGAGCGGGTCCCGGGCAGTGCCCACGAACGGGCTGTCACCGGTGTACGACGAGACGGGGGCCGCCTCCGCGCGCTTCCTGCGCTGGCTCGCCGAGACCGCGGGTGCCCCCGGCGCCCGCGTGGCCAGTGCCGACTACGCGGAGCACGGACGCTGCAGTCTCGATCTCGTCGAGCACATCGTGGCCAGACTGGCCGCACTCGGCTGGATCACCGTGCACAACGACTCGGGCGCCGTGCCGCCCCTGGTCAGCCCCACCGAGGTCGGTCTCGCCGAGACCCGCGCCTGGGACGAGGCCTACGCCGACCGCGACACGCGCAGGCGCTACGCCAAGGCGGCCCTGTTCGCCTGGTGGGACCGGGACGGCCAGCACCCCACCGGCGAGCAGAACGCCGAGGACTTCCTGTGGGCGCCGGAGGCCTTCTACTGCGGCCGCCAGCTCGCCTTCGAGGACCTGGAGCACGCCAAGGACCACCTCGAACTGCCCACCCCCGTGCGCATCGGCGTCGACGAGCAGGGCACCGGCGTCTTCCTCTCCTTCGACCAGCTGGCCCAGCTCGTCCAGGCGTCCCGGCCCGACCTCACCGAGGGCGACAGCGAGCTGCGCCAGGTCCGGGAGCTGGCCGGTGCCCTCACCGACGCCGCCCGCGACGGCGCCGAGCCCGACGCCGGGGTCCGCCGCCGCTTCCTGGAGCACAGCCGCAATCTGCTGCAGTCCGGCGGCACCATGGGCCGCGACATGATGACCGGCATCGTCTCCGACGTGATCACGGGGATGCTGAGGCTGCCGTGACCGCGCCGAGAGATCCGAGAGCTCCCGGGGACCCGGCCGGTCCGGGCGACCCGACCGGCCCCGCAGGACCCGACCGCGCCCCGACCCCGGCGTCCCCGTCCCCCGAACAGATCCCCGAGGTGTACGCGCGCCAGCCGCTGCTCGGCCGGCTCGTCCCCCGACTCGTCGGCCTCGAACGCGAACACCACCGCAGACGCCGCCACCACGAGTTCGCCGACGACCTGCCCGTCGTCCTGCTCAGCGGACGGCACGGCACCGGCAAGAGCGCCATGCTCGGCGACCTCCAGCAGGCCTACGCCCCCGCGGCCGGGCCCTGGCCGGGGCCCCGCGTGCCCTTCGCCCGGATCAACTGCACCGCACTGTGGGAGCGCGCCCGCGTCGGCCCGGAGATCTCCAACAACTCGCACGCCGTCGAGATGCTCGTCGAACTCGTCACCCAGCTGTCCCGGCCCGTCGCCGGCTTCGGCCGGCTGCGCTTCCCGCGCACCACCGCGGGCCTGCTCGCCGTGATCTCCGCCCGGCGCCCCGGCAACGCCGACGAGCGGTACGTCGCCGACCGCCACGCCCGCGCCCTGGCCGGCGCCCCCGACGGCACCGGACCCCCCGCGACCTGGGACTCCCTGTTCCGCTCCGCCCTGACCGTGCCGCCCGACGGCAGCTCCCCGGACCCCGACGAGCTCCCCGAGGCCGCCGTGCGCAGCTACCTCGGCCGCCCCTATCGCAGGCGCTCGCGCCGCCTCGCCGCCCGCCGCATCGCCGCCTGGTACGAGAACCACCGCTCCGCCACCGACAACCGGCTGCGCGGCATGCCGCCCGGCGCCGCCGCCCGCCCCACCCGGGTGCCCGCCGCCGAGCGCGCCCGCACCGTGGCACGGCTCTGCCGCGAGTTCCACCAGGGCCGCGGCTTCCGGCGCGGCGTCGAACGCATGCTGATGGCCGCGTTCCTGCGCGACCTGCGCTACGGCCCGCTGCGCCGCGGCAACCGCGCGCCCCGCCCCCTGGTCCTGCTCGACAACGTGCACGCCGACCCCGGCCGCGACTTCCTCGAACTGCTCCTGGAACAGCGCGCCGCCCCGGCCCGCGGCCCCCGCGACCCGCTCGTCGTCATCGCGACCGAACTGCGCGGCGACGACGGCGCCGCCACCGCCGACGAGGACAGCGTCGCGCACCCCGCCGCCACCGTGCGCGCCCTCCACGAGATCGGCGTCGACTCCGGCTGGCGGCGCACCGGCACCGAACCCTCCGCCGGCGTCCTGCTGCTGCCGCTGCCGCCCCTGGACACCGAGCACCTCGAACGCATGCTGCGCCGCGACGAGCGCGCCACCTTCGACCCGTACATCGCGACCGCCGTGCACGACGTCACCCGCGGCCACCCCATGGGTGCCCGCCGGCTCTGCGACGCCGTCGTGCACAAGGCCCGCGACGGGGAGTGGGTCACCGCCGAGGAGCTCCTCGACCTCGACCATCCCGGCGGCGCGGGCGAGTCCGTCATCTGGCGGCTCCTGAACACCCTGGTCGGCAGCGAGAACCACGACGAGCTCTGCCTGTTCTCGCTCGCCTGGGACCGGGAGGCCGCCGAACAGCTCGCCGAGCGCTGGGTGCCCCGCCGCATCGACGGCCTCGCCGCGGCCGACGGCGTCGCCGCCCAGCTCGAACGCGAACGCTGGTCCCGCGGCACCGGCAGCCGCCCCTTCATCACCGACCGCTTCCTGCGCGCCCTGCTCGTGCACCAGATGCGCAGCGGGCGCGGTGCGGGCGGCGTGGACTGGGCCGGAGCGCACGCCCTGCTCGCCGAGCACCACCTGCGGCGGGCCGGCAGCCGCTCGGGCACCGCGGGCCGCGAGGAACGGGCCCGCTTCCTGTGGCACCGGCTCGCCGCCGGTGAGGCGCAGGAGGTCGTCGACGTGCTGCACGCGGGGTTCCTCGACCCCGAGGGCAGCGCCCAGGACTGGCTGCACACCCTGCGGACCGTGACGCACGCGCCGCGCCCGCCCGGAGCCCTCTGGTTCGAGCAGTGCCAGGAGGTCGGCAAGGGCCGCAGGGACCGGCTCCAGCTCCAGGCCGACCCCGGCGTCGGCCTGGAGAAGCAGGCGGTCAACCGGCTGCTGCACGCCCTGTGGTACGCCGCCGACGAACTGGCCGAGGCCGACCGGACCCTGGCCGACCGGATCGGACAGGACCTGTCGTTCCTGTCCGCCCAGCACCTGACCGGGCGCGCGGTCCTCGCCCAGGCCGCCGTCCGCTGGCCGCGCGCCGTGCGCGACGGCGACGACTGGCCGCTGGACGAGGCGGCCGCGCCCGCCCGCACGGCCCGGACGGGAGGCACCCGATGACCCTGCGCGACCGCAGGAGCTGGGCCTGGCTGCCGGGCCGGCTCCGCTTCCGGGTGCTCGGACTCATCGACGTCGTGGCGCTGTGGGCGCTCGTCGCCGTGCTGACCGGGGCCGGCGCCTGGTGGGGCATCGGCTCGTACCGCCACCACCGCGACTACTGCACCGCCGGGCAGGAGCTGCGGCGCACGGGCCCCGACGGCGAGTGCATCGGCGTCACGGCGCGCGCCTACCCGTTCGCGCCCGGCCTGCGCGACGTCCTCGGGCGGATCGCCACGGAGAACACGGCGGCCCGCACCTCGGGGCGCCCCGTCGTCAGCGTCGCCGTCGTCATGCCGTTCACGGCGAACCATCCGGGCGCCGCGATGTCCGAGGAGCTGATCCGGCACTCGCTGCAGGGCGCCTACGTGGCCCAGCACGCCCACAACCACGGGCCCGCGACCGCCGACACCGCCGTCCAGCTGCTGTTCGCCAACGTCGGCGAGGACCTCGGCCACTGGCGCACCGTGACCGACGAGCTCGCCGCCCGCAGCGCCGCGGGCACGGTGGCGCCCGTCGTCGCCGCGATCGGCTTCCCCAACAGCGACACCCGCACCCTCGACTCCGTGCGCAAGGGACTCGCGCCCGCCCACATCCCGGCGGTCAGCGCCGTGCTCAGCTCGCGCGACATGGAGAGCCCGTACCTGTTCAAGGTCTCGCCGTCCACCGACCAGCTGGTGGACGCCCTCAAGCGGTACGTGAGCGCGAACGGCGTGGACCGCGACCGGACGTTCATGGTCGCCGACAGCCGCGAGGACAACTACGTCACGAACCTGCGGGACGTCTTCCGCCGCGAGTTCGGCGCCGCCTACGGCATCACCGACGACGCCGTGGACCGCCGCATCGAGTACTACCGGGGCATCAAGGGCCCCGCCGCGGGCACCCCGCAGATCTTCCGGCGGGCCGTGTCCGGGATGTGCGCCGACGGCACCCGCACCGTGTTCTTCGCGGGCCGGGACGCCGACCTGCCGCCGTTCCTGCGCACGATCGACTCGATCAGCTCCTGCGACCGGGCCGCCGGCGAGGAGCCGCTGCGCATCCTGCGGGTCAGCACCGGCCGCGACCCGGTCACCGAGACGAAGGGGCTGAAGGAGCTGGCCGACCGGGACGGGATCGAGATCGTCACCGCCGCGGCCGTCGACGCCCCGCGCTGGCGGGCCGGCCGCGGCCGCGACGAGCAGGTCCCCAAGGCCTTCGGCGCCTTCGCCCGCGCCTACGACGGCTCCTTCACGAAGGAGCCGCGGGACGCCCTGAACGACGGGTACGCGGTCATGTTCCACGACGCGCTCACGGCGGTCGGCACGGCCGTCGCCGCCGTCACCGACAACGGCGTCCCGGCCGTCGGCAAGGACGACGTGCACGGCGAGCTCGGCCGCGGCAGCCCGCTCGGGCACTGCGCGGCGACCTGCGTGCCCGGCGCCGGCGGCGTCTTCACGTTCGCCGACGAGGACGCCACGGGGAGCTCCAAGGAGCACGGCACCCCGGGGGAGCGGGCGAGCGGACTGTGGCCGGTGTGCAAGCCCGTCCCCGTAGTGACCTTCCCCGAGGAGCGCCGTGACCGCTCGCCCCTGTACCGGACCTACCAGAAGCCCGGTACGAAGACCTGCCCGCTGCCCTGACCGCCCGGGCCCGCGGCGGGTTAGGTTGAGCGGGTGCGATTGAGAGTGGAATTCACGACGGAGCCCTTCGATCTCGACGAGGCGCCCGCGCACGCGGTGGCGGCCCGCCGGGTGATCGAGGCGGCGGAGCTCGACGCGGTCGACGTGGGGCCGTTCGGCAACACGGCCGAGGGCGAACGGGACGCGGTCCTCGGCGCGGTCGACGCGCTGCTGCGCGAGAGTCTCGCGACCGGCGCCACCCGCATCTCGCTCCAGGTCAACGTGGTGGGGGAGGACAAGGCGTGACGGACACGGGGGGCGGGACCGCCTCGGGCGAGGCGTTCATCACGGCCGTGAAGCCACTGGTCGACGCCATGGGCGGGGAGCTGCTCCCGCCCGGCGACGGAGGTCTGGACGACGTCGTGCTGAGCTGGCAGGGGGCCGACGTGGCCGCCGTGCGCCTGCCCCAGCTCGCGGACTCCCTGGACCACATCCTGGCCGCCATGGAGCGCGCCAAGGGCAGACCGCTGGCCGATCTGGACCGGCGCGAGAAGCAGGAGGTCGTGCGGGTCCTGGAAGGACGCGGTGCCTTTTCGGTGCGGCACGGGGTGGAGACCGTCGCCGGCGCGCTCGGCGTCTCGCGCTTCACTGTGTACAACTACCTCAACAGGGAGAAGACCTCCTGACCCCTGCTGACCCCACAGCACCCCTCTGACCTGGGGTGATATCGGTGTCAACGGCCGCCGTCCGGATTCCGGGCGGCGGCTTTTCGTTGCGCCAAGTTTTCAACAAACTGTTGACGTGGTGTTTCCGAGGGCGTTAGCTATCCGCAGCCCGTCCAGCACAAGGCCACGGAGGCACCCCGTGACTTCAGGTTCGATGCCGGGTCTGACCCGGTTCAACACCTCGGACGAGAGCACGGCCCAGGCCGAGCTCCACGAGGTGTGTGCTTCATCGGCGTGGGGGAGCAAGATCCTCGCCCAGCGCCCCTTCGCCACCGTAGAGGGACTCTTCCTGGCCAGTGACGCCGCCACGGCGGCACTGACCGACCACGACCTCGCCGAGGCGATGGCGGGGCACCCGCCGATCGGCCGCCCGAAGCCGGGGGACCCCACCTCGTCGCGCGAGCAGCGCGGCATGGCGGGCGCCTCCGAGGAGCTCAAGGCCGAGATGCTCGAACTGAACCTGGCCTACCAGGACCGGTTCGGACACGTCTTCCTCATCTGCGCCACCGGCGCCACCGGGGAGCAGATGCTCGCGGCGCTCAAGGACCGGATCCGCAACACGCCCGAGCGGGAGCGCGACATCGTCCGCACCGAGCTGGGCAAGATCAACCGGATCCGTCTCACCCGCCTCGTGGAAGAAGAGGACAACGCCCGATGAGCACCGAGACCACCGCTTCGGTGTCCACGCACATCCTGGACACCAGCATCGGACGCCCCGCCGAGGGCGTCGCCATCTCCCTTGCGGCACGCGCCGGTTCGGACGCCGCCTGGGTGGCGCTCGGCGGTTCGGCCACCGACGCGGACGGACGCTGCAAGGACCTGCCGGCCCTGCCGGAGGGCACCACCCACGTACGTCTCGACTTCGAGATCGAGGCGTACTTCACCAAGAAGTCCGCGAACCAGCAAGCCGATGCGCAGCAGGACGCCCCCGCGAATCGGGACAGCGACACGTTCTTCCCGGAGGTGGCGATCACGTTCGCCGTCAGGCCGGGCGAGCACTACCACGTGCCGCTGCTGCTCAACCCGTTCGGCTACTCCGTTTACCGAGGGAGCTAGCAGACATGCCTACGATCCTGGGCCAGAACCAGTACGGCAAGGCGGAGAACCGCGTTGTCAAGATCACGCGGGACGGCGACACCCATCACATCAAGGACGTCAACGTCTCGGTCGCCCTCAGCGGCGACCTCGACGACGTCCACCTGACCGGGTCGAACGCCCACTGCCTGCCGACCGACACCACCAAGAACACCTGCTTCGCGTTCGCCAAGGAACACGGGATCGAGTCGATCGAGCAGTACGGCATCGAGCTCGCCCGGCACTTCGTCGAGAGCCAGCCGTCCATCCACCGGGCGCGCATCCGTCTCGAGGAGTACTCCTGGGAGCGCATCTCCGGCTCCGACGCGGGCTCGAAGTTCATCGGCTCCGACGAGGTCAAGCACTCCTTCGTCCGCAAGGGCCAGGAGATCCGCCTCGCGCAGGTCACCTATGACGGCGAGAAGTTCGAGGTCCTCTCCGGCCTCAAGGACCTCACCGTCATGAACACCACCAACTCGGAGTTCTGGGGCTTCATCAAGGACAAGTACACGACGCTCAAGGAGGACTACGACCGTATCCTCGCCACGTCCCTGTCGACGTGGTGGCGGCACAACTGGACGTCCGACGACGAGCGCACGCCCCAGTGGAACAAGTCCTACGACCAGGCCAAGAAGCACATGCTCGAGGCCTTCGTCGAGACGTACTCGCTCTCGCTGCAGCAGACCCTCTTCCAGATGGGTTCGCGGATCATCAACAACCGCGCCGAGATCGACGAGATCCGCTTCTCCGCGCCGAACAAGCACCACTTCCGCCAGGACCTGTCGCCCTTCGGCCTGGAGAACGAGGCGAAGGACGGCGCCGTGTACTGGGCCGCCGACCGCCCCTACGGCCTGATCGAGGCCACGATCCTGCGGGACGGCGCCGACCAGCGCATCCCGGTCGACATGACCAACCTCTGACGCGGGGCGCGCGCCCCCGCCCGCCGCAGTCGGCGGGGGCGCGCCACACCGGAGGGAACATAAGCAATGGCAGTGCCAGCAAAGGGGCCGGCGGACACCGAAGGCCCGTGTTCCACCCCACCGGACAGCACCAAAGGAACCGCCGCGGCGGTCCACCCGGTGGATGAGAAGCTCCACCCGTCGCGGCTCGTCCCCGCCGCACTCCAGCACATCGCGGCCATGTACGCGGGCGTCGTCACCCCGCCGCTCATCATCGGCCAGGCCGTCCACCTCGACACCGCGGGACAGACCCGGCTGATCGCCGCGTCCCTGCTCATCGCCGGTGTGGCCACCCTGCTCCAGACGCTCGGCGTCAAGGGCCTCGTCGGAAACCGGCTGCCCTTCGTCAACGCCGCGTCCTCCGCGGGCATCGCGCCGATGCTCGCCATCGCCGAGACCAACGCGGACGGAGACCAACTCCCCGCGATCTACGGGGCCGTGATGGTCGCGGGCGTCTTCTGCCTCGCCATCGGCCCGTTCTTCGGCCGGCTCCTGCGCTTCTTCCCTCCGCTCGTCACCGGCGTCGTCATCACCCTCATCGGGGTGACGCTGATGCCCGTACCGGTCGGCTGGGCCCAGGGCGGCGACAAGACCGCCGCCGACTACGGCGACATGCGCTACCTCGCGCTCGCCGGTTTCACCCTCGTCGTCATCCTCCTGATCCAGCGCTTCGGCAAGGGCTTCGTCAAGCAGGTCGCCCTGCTCTTCGGCCTGTTGATCGGCACACTGGCCGCGATCCCCTTCGGGATGGCGGACTTCAGCTCCCTGAAGTCCGCACCCGTGGCCGCCCTGCCGACGCCCTTCGCCTTCGGCGCCCCCGAGTTCCAGCCCGCCGCGATCGTCTCGCTCTGCCTCGTCATGCTCGTCCTGATGACCGAGTCCAGCGCCGGGATGCTCGCCATCGGCGAGATCTGCGAGCGGGACTGCGACGGCAGGACCATCACCCGCGGTCTGCGCACCGACGGCATCGCGACCTTCCTCGGCCCGGTCTTCGGCGGCTTCCCGACCTCGGCCTTCGCCCAGAACGTCGGCGTCGTCTCGCTCACCAAGGTGCGCAGCCGCTACGTCGTCGCCGTCGCCGGCGGCGCCCTGCTCGTCCTCGGCGCGTTCCCGGTCCTCGGCGCGGTCGTCTCGATGGTCCCCATGCCGGTCCTCGGCGGCGCGGGCATCGTCCTGTTCGGCTCCATCGCCGTCAGCGGCATCCGCACCCTCTCGGAGGCGGGCCTCGACGACAGCTCCAACATCATCCTGGTGGCCGTCTCGCTCGGCGCGGGCATCATCCCGCTCGCGGCACCCACCTTCTACGCCGATTTCCCGGCCTGGGCGCAGACCGTGCTCGGCTCCGGCATCAGCGCCGGCGCACTCGTCGCCGTCTCGCTGAATCTCTTCTTCCACCATCTCGGCACCCGTGGCAGCACCGCCGCGGCACTCAAATCCTCCTAGGGTCCTGCCGTGCCCAATCGCCACACACGAAATGAAGGAAGCACCATGGCACCTTCTACGGCAGACCGCATCGTCATCGAGAACGTCGCGATCGCGACGGTCGACGCACAGGACACCGAGTACGCCTCGGGCCACATCGTCGTCAGCGGCAACAGGATCGAGTCCATCGGAGCGGGACAGGCCCCGAAGGACCTCGAGAACGTCGTCCGCCGCATCGACGGCACCGGCCACCTGGCCACGCCCGGCCTGGTCAACACGCACCACCACTTCTACCAGTGGATCACCCGCGGTCTGGCGACGGACCACAACCTGTTCAACTGGCTGGTGGCGCTCTACCCGACCTGGGCGCGCATCGACGAGCAGATGACGTACGCGGCGGCGCAGGGCTCCCTCGCGATGATGGCCCGCGGCGGTGTCACCACCGCCATGGACCACCACTACGTGTTCCCCCAGGGCTCGGGCGACCTCTCCGGATCGATCATCCGTGCCGCCTCCGAGATGGGCGTGCGCTTCACCCTGGCCCGCGGCTCCATGGACCGCAGCGAGAAGGACGGCGGCCTGCCGCCGGACTTCGCCGTCGAGACCCTCGAAGGCGCCCTCGCGGCGACCGAGGAGACGGTGAAGAAGCACCACGACTCCTCCTTCGACGCGATGACGCAGATCGCCGTCGCGCCCTGCTCGCCGTTCTCCGTGTCCACCGAACTCCTCAAGCAGGGCGCCGAGCTGGCGCGCTCGCTCGGCGTACGGCTGCACACCCACGGCAGCGAGACGGTCGAGGAGGAGAAGTTCTGCCACGAGCTGTTCGGCATGGGCCCGACCGACTACTTCGAGTCGACGGGCTGGCTCGGCGAGGACGTGTGGATGGCGCACAGCGTCCACATGAACGACTCCGACATCGCCGCGTTCGGCCGCACGAAGACGGGCGTCGCGCACTGTCCGTCCTCCAACGCCCGCCTCGCGGCGGGCATCGCCCGCGTGCCCGACATGCTCGCGGCCGGCGTCCCCGTCGGCCTCGGGGTCGACGGCACCGCCTCCAACGAGTCGGGCGAACTCCACACCGAACTGCGCAACGCCCTGCTCATCAACCGCCTCGGCGCCCACCGCGAGGCGGCCCTGAACGCCCGTCAGGCGCTGCGCCTCGGCACGTACGGCGGTGCGCAGGTCCTCGGCCGTGCCTCCCAGATCGGATCCCTGGAAGCCGGCAAGCTCGCCGACCTCGTCCTGTGGAAGCTGGACACCCTGGCCCACTCGTCGATCGCCGACCCGGTGACCGCGCTCGTCTTCGGCGCGGCCGCACCGGTCACCCTCTCTCTCGTCAACGGCCGCCCGGTGGTGGAGAACAGCCGCCTCCTGCACGTCGACGAGGACGCCATCGCCCGCTCCACGCGGGACGAGGCACAGCGCCTGGCGCGGATCGCCGCACAGGCCTGAACCAAGACTCCGGTCAGGGGGGACGGCCCCTGACCGGGGACCCGAGCTGCCGAGCGGGCAGCTCGGGTGCCGCCCCGGAACGTGGCCCTAAGCCTCACGTTCCCGGGGCGGTCAGCACTACCTGGGCGCACGACAACCGAACAGTGAGCACGACCGCACCACCTTGCACCTTGCACCACCTCCCTGAAGCGCAAAGCACCGGCGACCGCCCGGTGCCGGAAAACAACCGGAGGAGCCGCAGTGGCGACGAAGCCCAGGTTCACCAAGCAAGGCACCACCTCCGCGGCAGCAGACGCGGGGCATACCAAACATCCGGTCGACGAGACGCTGCCGCCGCTCAAGATGGCGACCACCGGTCTCCAGCACGTCGCCGCCATGTACGCGGGCGTCGTCGCGCCCCCGCTCATCGTCGGCGCGGCGATCGGCCTCAGCCCGAAGGACCTCACCTTCCTCACCGGCGCCTGTCTGTTCACCGCCGGACTCGCGACCTTCCTGCAGACGCTCGGCTTCTGGAAGATAGGCGCCCGGCTGCCCTTCGTGAACGGCGTGACCTTCGCGGGCGTGGCCCCGATGCTCGCCGTCGTCGCCTCGACCAAGGACAAGGACGACGCGCTGCCGGTCATCTTCGGGGCGGTGATCGTCGCCGGGGTCATCGGATTCGTCGCGGCGCCCTTCTTCTCGAAGATGGTCCGCTTCTTCCCGCCGGTGGTCACCGGCACCGTCATCACCCTCATCGGCGTCTCCCTCATGCCCGTCGCCTTCGGCTGGGCCCAGGGACCGGACCAGACGGCCCCCGACTTCGGTTCGATGAAGAACCTGTCGCTGGCCGGCATCACCCTCGTCATCGTGCTGCTGCTGCGCCGCTTCACCACCGGATTCGTCAAGCAGATCGCCGTCCTGCTCGGACTGGTCCTCGGCACCCTCATCGCCATCCCGTTCGGCGTCACCGACTTCGGGCCGGTCGGCGACGCGGCGGTCGTCGGCTTCCCGACCCCGTTCCACTTCGGCGCCCCGCAGTTCGCCGCCGCGGCCATCGTGTCGATGCTCGTCGTCATGGTCGTCTCCATGACCGAGTCCACCGCCGACATGCTCGCCCTCGGTGAGATCGTCGGCCGGCCCGCCGACGAGAAGACCATCGCCGCCGGTCTGCGCGCCGACACCCTCGGCTCCGCGGTCAGCCCGCTGTTCAACGGCTTCATGTGCAGCGCCTTCGCCCAGAACATCGGCCTGGTCGCCATGACGAAGATCCGCAGCCGCTTCGTGGTCGCGGTCGGCGGCGGCTTCCTCGTCCTGATGGGCCTGTGCCCGATGGCCGCCTCGCTCATCGCCGTCGTGCCGCGCCCGGTGCTCGGCGGTGCCGGAGTCGTGCTCTTCGGCTCGGTCGCGGCGAGCGGCATCCAGACGCTGGTCAAGGCCGGCATGGAGAAGGACAACAACGTCCTGATCGTCGCCGTCTCGCTGGCCGTCGGCCTGATCCCGATCGCGGAGCCGGAGTTCTACCACGCGTTCCCGGACAACGCGAAGATCATCCTGGACTCGGGGATCTCCACCGGCTGCGTCGCGGCCGTCGTCCTCAACATCCTCTTCAACCACCTCGGCAAGCGCCGCGACGCCGACGACGTCACCGCGCCGATGGAGTCGGGCGGGGCCATCTCCGAACAGCGCACGGACGTCCCGGCACCTGCCGCGCACTGAGGCCACGAGGGCCGGAGTGTGCCGGTGCCGGGGCGGTGCGGGAGGCGTCGTGCCCTCAGCACCGCCCCGGCACCGACGCCCTCCGGCCCGTCCGGCCCCTGTGCCCGCCGGACGGAAACCCGGCTGACAGATCCGCCCGCGTGTGGTTACGATGCCCGCGATGATGAACTTCTCCTCGCACGGATGGGGGGAATCGTCCACGCAAGGTGAGTGCTGATGGCACATCACCTCGCGGACGGGATTCCGCCCCACTTGCCGATGTGGCAGCGCGTACGCCGTTACGCCGTGCCACCGTCCATGATCGAGAGCGCCGGCCGGCGCCGCGCTGTCGGCGACTGGGCCGGTGCCTGCGCCGCGGCCCGCGTCGACCTCGACCTCGATCTGCGCGCCGTGCGCCACCGCCACGGCACCGACCTCGCCGACCGCCTCCGCGCCGACCTGCGCCGGCTCGCCCCGGACCTGCTGCGCTGGCACCTGCCCCGCATCGCGCCCGACGGACGGCTGCGCCCCGGCCTCACCGTCCCGCTCGCGCACTACGGTGAACCGGGCGGCCCGCCCGTCCAGTTGGTCGTGCGGACCATGCCGGTCCGCGCCGACGCCGGACAGCGTCTTTCCCTCGCCCTGTGGGCGGGCCCCGGCGGCAGCCCGCCCGGCGGCCACCCGCATCCGCATCCGCACCCCGACCGCCGCTTCCGGCTCGACCTGCACCGGCACCTCTGGGACGCGGAGCGCAGCGGCGACCTGGCCGCCCGCGCCCACGCCGACCGGACCGCCGAGGCGGAGCTGCTGCTGCGCGCCGCAGGCCGCACGCGCGGTGCGTTCACCGTGCGGCTCGGCGCCCGCCGCC
>NZ_WWIA01000590.1 GCF_009870065.1 Streptomyces sp. SID5785
TTCGAACCACCTCTGCCACCCCACCGTCGCGAGCGACGGACCCCGCCGCAACCTGCCACCGGGGGGTAGCCGCCGCTGTGCGGGGTGGATGACGAGGGGCGGGCGCGTCAGGCGCCGTCGTCGTTCGCGGTGGGGGCGGTGGGGAGGACGTCGACCACGAACGAGCCCTTGTGCGGCAGGGTCTCGATCAGCCCTCGCTCGCGCAGGTCTTGCAGGGCGCGCCTGACGGTGCGATCGGCGACGCCGTAGGTCTCGGCCAGCCGGACGATGCCGGGCAGTGCCCCGCCCGCCGGGATGCGTCCCGTCCGGATCTCTTCCTCGATGCTGCGCGCGATGCGCTGCCACTCGTACTCGGCCATGTCATCAGCTTTGCGCGGTGTACCGAGTTCCACATTGCCAGCACATGGTGCACCAAGGGCTACCGTGGCGTACCGTGGTACATCATCAGGAAGTCCCCGCGACCGTTGCACCGGCCCGGGGTACGGCCACCGACCCTGTGGAGGTTGATGACGGTGAGCATGATCCACGCCGTCCTGCGACGGCTGCTGGACGTACTCGTCCACGCGGCAGGGGCCACCCGGTGAGCGGGGTGCCGCGGAGGCCGGTCCGCATGTGCGTGCGCTGCGACGAGATGACGGACGACCCCGTGGTCGTCTCGGAGGTCCACCAGAACTCCGGCCCGGGGTGGAACGTGTACGCGTGCCGGGCCTGCGCCCCGTACTACCCGCCGTTGCCCGACGTGCTGGATCTCCTGCCCGGTCGGCGCGGAGAGGGGGAGGCGGGGCCCTGAACCGGCGTCACCGGGGCCGGTGCTGGTCGCGCCAGTCGCGGGGGGAGATGCCGTAGGCCCGCTTGAACACCTTGCTGAAGTGGGCCGCGTTGACGAATCCCCAGGCGCGGCCCGTGGCGGCGATGGTGCGCAGCCGCCCGTTCGGGCCGGCCAGATCGCGGCGGCATGCGGCCAGACGCTCGGTGCGGATCCAGTCGCCGAGACCGATACCGGCCCGCGCCAGGACGGCGTAGAGGTGGCGTACGGAGATGCCGTGCGCCGCCGCGATCCGCGCCGCCGACAGGTCCGGGTCGGCGAGGTGGGCCCGCACGTACTGGGTGATGCGCAGGTCGAGCGTCGCCTCCAGGGGCTGCCGGGCCAGGTCGTCGCGGCCGTGCTGCGAGGTCAGGACTGCCCGGAGGAGTTCGATGCTGGGCCGGGCGACGGCGTCGGCGGCTAGGCCCTGGTGCAGCTCCTCGGTGCCGGCCAGCTGGGCGAAGTAGCTGTAGGCGAGGCGGGCGACGGGATGGTCGGAGCCGAGCGCGACCGTGGAGGTGTCGCGCAGCAGCCGGTCGGGCAGGCCGAGGGCCGAGCGCGGGAAACGCAGGAAGTGGTGGTCGACGCCCTCGTCGAACAGGAGGGTGTAGGGGGCGATGGACTCGTAGACGGCGAACTCGCCGGGGTGCAGGACGCATTGGCGCCCGTTCTGCGCGACCAGGCTGGTGCCTGTCACCTGGAGGCCGAGGAAGACCGACGGTTCCTCGTCCCGCCGGGCCAGCCGCTCCGTGCGGCGGACGGTGACGGCGGTGGCGCGGGCCGAGCAGATCCGTACGGGCCCGACATTGGTGAGCCCGATGCGCACGGCCATGTCCTCGGCGCTGGGCCCGTGATCGATGTCGACCGGGACCACGGACTCCCACACGGCGTTCCGGACGACTTCCTCCCGGTCCTGCGGGGGGATGAACGCGGTGTCGAGGACAGGGCTCATGCGGCGCATTCTCGCAGGGCGCCACGGCGCCGGACAACGTTGCCGAGGGCTCGACGGCACCCCAAGTAGGCCTGAGACACGCCGACTTGGAACTGTGCACGGACGGCACAGACCCCTGCGCGCACGGCACATCCGGTGTCGTCCGGCGACCGTACGGTGACGGGCGACAGAAGCCGTTCTTCATGGCCTTCATCAGTGTTCTTCATGTTTTTCCGGACAGACCATCGTGAGGAGTTGTGGACCCATGCTTGTTCGTCCCGGCAGACGGCTCAGGGCACTTCTGACCACCGGCGCGCTCACCGCCGGACTCATCGGCGGTGCCGTGGCCGTCGCCCCCTCCGCCGCGGCGTGGACGCCGCTCGGCCAGTGCTCGACCACGCACAAGATCCTCTACAACATCAACTCCTCGCAGGTCGTGAAGATCCCCGACCTGCCGTACGACGGGGGCTACAACGTCCGCTGCTGGATGGACTACGGCAGCACCGGCAAGGCCGTCGAGACCCTCCAGCTCGCCCTGAAGACCTGCTACGCGCGGTCGATCGCCGTCGACGGCAGCTTCGGTTCGGCGACCCGGAGCGCGCTGCGGTACGCCCAGGGGCAGGAGAAGATCACGGTCGACGGCCTGTACGGCGAAGAGGTCTTCAGCAACATCAAGTGGCCCCGCTACCGGCCGGACGGCTCGCGCAACGGCTGCGCGCGCATCGCCTACGTCTGAGCGGCGGGGCCGGCCCGGGCAACTGCCGGGTGAGCAGCACGTGGTGACGAGGGGCCGACTCCGGCGGGTCGGCCCCTCCTCGCTGTCTTGGCGCGGAGGGCGCGGGGCGTGGCGTCGCGGCGAACGGCACGACAACTTCCGGCCAAGGCCCGTCTGGTAATTGCCGAAACCGTGTGCGTACGGTCGCCTTTCACGTACGTTGCGTGTGTTGTTTTGGTTGCCGGGGCGTACGTGGCGGAAGGGGGATCCCGTGATCAAGGACCGAGTGCTCGGGGCGTGGGTGACGTGGACGAACTCTTTGGAAGAGCGGGTCCGAGGAGCGCGGAAGGACTCCGGCGCCGGGTTCGTGGAGTACGCGGGGTTGATGATTCTGATCGCGGGGATCTTCACGCTGATCGACCAGATCGGGTTGGACGGGATGATCTCGGGTGCGATTCGGGACGCTGTAACCGACGTCACTGGAGGCTGAGCCGTTTTGCCACCTGGGGCGATCGTGGCTCAACGCTTCCCATCTACATCTGGCTCACTGGCATCCTCCTCTTCGTGGCCCTGGCCTTCTTCGCATTCGCTCAGGCGGCCTCGGCTCGGAACAGCGCACAATCAGCGGCTGACGCTGCTGCGTTGGCGGCGGCACAGTCGGCCCGGGACGAGCTGATGGACGGCCTGGGGGAGGCGCTCGGTGACGAGGCCGACGACTGGCTGGACTGGCTCGACGGGGACGGCTTCGACGGTGCGGACGCCGCGGCGGCGGCGAGTCAGTTGGCCGCCGACAACGACGCGGACGTCATCGGCGGACCGAGCGCGACGACAGTCGACGGCTATCCCGGCTATCAGGTCGAGATCGAGACCCGGTACACCGTCGGCGACACGATCATTCCCGGCACCGAGAATCAGAAGGCGAAGGCGCACGCGACCGCTGTGATTCAGCCACGTTGCGACATCCCAGCCGATGCAGATCCCGGTAAACCTGTTGAACTCAACTGCGACGGTGGAGACATCGAGATCGATCCTGGAGATTTCGATGATCCGGCCGACCTTCCGGACGCATCAGCCCTGTTCTCCGTCCACTTGGCCGACTGACGCGCACAAACAAGAGAGGCAAGCCTCAGCAATGACACTTCGGCGTACTACGACGACACGCAGGGCCCAGGCCGCAGTGGCACTGACCGCAGGGTTGATCCTCTCGGCCGCAGGCTGCGGCGGCGGCGATGATGGCAAGGGAGATGAGAAGCCCTCGTCTTCCTCGACCACCTCAGATAGCGGGAGCGGATCAGAGAAGCCGCAGTCACCGTCTCCCTCCTCGGCCAAACCGTTGGCTGAGGTGAAGAGCGGCGACGTGACGGTGTCCGTGTTGTCGGCGACTCGCGACCAGGGCGGATACGTCACCGTCTCCGGCCAAGTGACCAACAACGGTTCGAAGTTCTGGATCGCGGCCGATTGGCGAGGCGAGGAGCGTGAGCTCAGCAAGAACGGTGCGTCCCTGGCGGGTGCGTCTCTGGTGGATCAGGCGGGCAAGAAGAAGTACCTCGTACTTCGCGACACTGAAGGACGCTGTCTCTGCACCAAGTTTGAGGGAGGCGGAGTGGCGACGAGTCAGTCGGCCTCCTGGTACGCCCAATTCCCCGCCCCCCCCGAAGGCACGACCGAGGTCACCTTCCAGGTGGGTGCCATGCCGCCGGCCCCCATCGAGATCAGTGAGGGCGAATGACATGACCCGCCCCCACACCAACGCCCTCATCCGGCCTCACCGCCGCCCCCTTCCCGCCGCGGCCGCGCTGCTCCTCGCCTCGTTCGTTCTGGTGGCGGGGGGCGGTGGTGTCGCTCGGGCCGATGACGAGCCCGGTGGGGCGTCCGCTCCGCCCGGGGGGACGACGACGAGCCCGCCGCCTGAGGTGGACGCCAACAGCCCGGGGCTGAAGCTGGCCGACGGGGCGACGCTCGCACCGGCCAAGGTGCTGGACATCAAGTCCGTCGTGGAGGACCTGTCCGGGGACGAGCGGCGGACGGACACGAACGAGGACGTGACGTTCGCGTTGCAGGCGGAGGTGCTGTTCCCGAAGGACAGCGCGAAGCTGAACCCGAACGCGAAGTCCCGCATCCAGGCGATCGCCGACGAGATCAACACGCAGAAGGCGGGCACGGTCCGCGTCTTCGGGTTCACGGACGACCTGGGCTCGTACGCGCACGGGCTGAAGCTGTCGAAGCAGCGCGCGGAGGCGGTGCACGACGCGTTGCAGGCGGCGCTGGGGCCGGACGGCGGTGACCTCACGTTCCAGGTGCGCGGGTACAGCGAGGACTATCCGATCGCGGACAACGGGACGGAAGAGGGCCGCAAGAAGAACCGCCGGGTGGAGGTGTCCTTCCCGAAGTCGGAGTGAAGCGGAGTGCGCGGGGCGGGCCGGGCGCCGCAGGTGAGGGGTGTGGCACCCTCGCGGTATGCCGATCGTCGATGTGTCCCCCGAGGTGTCCCTTGCGTACGAGAGTTTCGGGGACCCTGGAGACCCGCCCGTTCTGCTCGTGATGGGGCTCGGTGCGCAGCTGCTCGGGTGGGACGAGGATCTCTGCCGGGCGCTGGCGGACCGCGGGCGGTACGTGATCCGCTACGACCACCGCGACTGCGGGCTGTCCACGGGGTTCGACGCGCACCCGGTCGACATGGGGGAGTTCATCGCCGCGGTGAGCTCCGGTGATCTCGAAGCGGCGATCGCGATGGTCCCGTACCGGCTCACGGACCTGGCGGCGGACGGCCTCGGCCTGCTGACCGCGCTCGGGATCGAGCGGGCGCACGTGGTGGGCGCCTCGATGGGCGGCATGGTCGCGCAGACGATGGCGATCGCCGCGCCGGAGCGCGTGCTGACGCTGACGTCCATGATGTCCTCGACCGGCGAGCAGGAGTACGGGCAGTCCACGCCCGAGGCGCAGGCCGTGGTGTCGGCGCCGAAGCCCGCGGACCGTGCGGGCTTCATCGAGGCGGCGGAGCGCGAGCTGGTGTGGGCGTCGCGGCGGTACGGCGACGCGGGCGTCCTGCGCGAGCGGGCCGCCGCGAGCTACGACCGTGCTCATCGTCCGGCGGGCACGGCGCGCCAGCTCGGCGCGATGATCCTCAGCGGGTCCCGCGCGGACGAGCTGCGGGCGCTGCGGGTGCCGACGCTCGTGATCCACGGCCTCGACGACACGCTCATCCAGCCCAGCGGAGGCGAGCGCACGGCCGAACTGATCCCCGGCGCCGAGCTGCTCCTCGTCCCCGACATGGGGCACGACCGGCCCCGCGCCCTGTGGCCGGACCTCGTCGACGCCCTGGTGAAGCACACGGCGTGAACCTGGTCGTTCCGGCGCGCCGCGGGCCGGACGAGAGCCCGTGCGGAAAAACAGTTGCGCGGCGCGGGTCATGATCCGTAGAAAGGACGCCGACGGTCCACCGCCCGCGGGATGCGGTGCGGTGGGGGCCGCGAGCGAGCGATCCGGCCACAGAGCGAGGAGGGGTAAGCGATGGACCTCATGGCCTGCATGATCACCGCGCTGACGTCCTCCCGGGGCGGCGCGCACCGCGCCTGACGCGGTGTGCGGTCCCGGTTCCGGACAGGCGCTTTCCACGGAGTGTGCCTTGACCGCTTTTCCGCATGACCCTGCTCTGACCCTGCGTCCGATCACCGGACCCGACGAGCTCGACCTCTTCTGCCGTATCCCCTATGTGATCAACCACGAGCTGGCGGATGACCTGGCCGAGGGCCGCCGCCGGCCGGACTGGATGTGGGTCGCCCTGCGCGGCGACCGGCTCCTGGGCCGTCTGGCCTGGTGGAGCCGGCCCGGTGACGCTTCGCCTGCCGTCCTGGACATCCTCGACCTGGACGACACCCTGCCGCAGGCCGAGCGCCTCGGCATCGGCGAGCGTCTGTTGCGCACGGCGATGGCCGCGACGCTCGCCGGGGACGGGACGACACCGCCCGAGTACGGGCGCTTCGTCCCCGCCGACTGGCGTGACACACCCGGCGCGCGCCAGGTCGTCGAGGGCCGGATGACGGTCCTGGAGCGCACCGGTGCCCGCCTGTTCGTCGAGCGGCTGCGGCTCGAATGGCGTCCCGGCACGCCGATCGCGCCGCCGGTCGACGGGCTCTCGTTCCGCCCGGTGACGGACGCGGACGACCCGGCCGAGCTCATCGGCCTGATGACCGAGGTGCTCGACGGCACCCTCGACGCGCACGGCCGGGACGATCTGACCAGGATGTCCGCCGAGGACGTCGCGGCCCAGCACTACGAGGAGGAGTTCGCCCGCTACTCCAGTCCCCGCGACTGGTGGCGCATCGCCGAGCTGCCCGGCGGCGAGCCGGTCGGTTTCGTCGTGCCCGCGCACAACGGCTACAACGCGACCATCGCGTACATCGCCGTCCGGCCCGCCCACCGCGGGCACGGGCACATCGACGCCCTCCTCGCCGAGGGGACGAGGGTCCTCGCCGAGCAGGACGTCCCGCGCGTCCGGGCGGCGACGGACCTGGGCAACGTCCCGATGGCGAACGCGTTCCGCCGCGCCGGGTACGACAACTTCGAGCGGCAGATCACGATGGTCTGGAGCTGACCTCCGGCCCCGGTCCGGCGGCGTCGTCGCCGCCGGGCCACCGCCGCACCGCCGTGCTCGTGCGCCGTTCTGCGCGTCGGGGTCACGCGGCGTCGCGCCACACCGTCATGTCGGCGGTGACGAAGGCGATGTCGGGCATCGCCGTGGACTTCGTCTGGAGCACCAGGACGGCGATGTCGCCCGACCGGTGCTTCACGCAGATCTCCGTGCCGCCCGCCGCCGCGGCCAGCGGCAGCGTGTGCGTCTTGGAGTGGGCCAGCATGAGGCGGCACATGTCGAGGGTCGTCTCGCCCGGCTTGCCGTAGCTCTGGACGAAGACGCTGGTGTCGCTGTCCAGTTGGCAGCCGGTGTTCTGCTGCGTGCACCGGAAGCGGATGTCGCCTTCGCCGGACTTCGCGGCGGTCGGCTCCTTGTGGATGTTCACGGCGTGCTCGGCGTCCAGCCAGACCTGCGGGTGGGCGACACCCTGCGTCGTCGACGTGCGGGGCGTCCCGTCCGGCTCCTCCTTCGCCAGCGGTGACGCATCGTCCGATCCCGACGATCCCGATGACCCCGACGAGCCGGGCGATTCCGACGACACCGGGGACGATGCGGAGGAGGTGGGGGTCCGGGACGCCTGCGGGCCCCCGTCCGCCCGGGCCCCGGCGCTGCCCGACCCGTCCATCACCTGCCACGCCAGCACCGAGAGCACCAGCAGCCCCGAGGCCGCCAGTGCCGTGGCCACCAGCGCGGTCCGGCCGCGGCGACGGGCCGGCGCACCCGGCGCCGTCGGACCCAGCAGGGTGTACGGGGCTGCCGGGCCCAGCGCACGCGTGGGCGCGAACCCGCCGTCCCCGGCGGGCACCGGCACGGGAGCGGGCGCCGCGGACGGGCCGGGGACGCTCGGCTCCGGGCCCGTGATCTCCCGCCAGACCGTAGACCCGGCGCCGGCCCCGGCCTCCGCGCCCAGCCGGTCCCGGCACCACCGCACGATCTCGTCCAGTCCCGCCCGGTCCGCCGGGTCGGCGGCCAGGCACCGTGCGAGGACCGGCCGGAGCTCCGCGGGAAGCCGGGACAGGTCCGGCTCCTCGTGCACGATCCGGTACAGGACGCTCGCCGCGGGGCCGCTCCCGTACAGCGGCTCGCCCAGCACGGCGTACGCGATCGTCTGGCCGAGGGAGAACACGTCGGTCGCCGCCGTGACACCGTCCGACCCCGCCGCCTGCTCGGGTGCCATGTACTGCGGGGTGCCGATCGTGACGCCGGTCGCCGTGTGCGAGGTCAGGTCGGCGGCCAGGGAGATGCCGAAGTCGATGACGCGCGGGCCGTCGGAGGCCAGCAGCACGTTCGACGGCTTGAGGTCCCGGTGCACGATGCCGGAGGCGTGGATGGCCTGGAGCGCCTCGGCGACACCCGCCATCAGCCACAGTGCCGCCTGTACCGGCAGCGGGCCGCGCCGGGCGACCGCCTCCGACAGGGCGGGCCCGGGCACGTACAGCGTCGCGAGCCAGGGCGGGGTCCCGTCGGCGTCGCCGTCGATCAGCTCGGCGGTGTACGCGCCGCGCACCCGCCGGGCCGCGTCCATCTCGCGCCGGAACCGCCGCCGGAAGTCCGGGTCGTCGGCCAGCTCGGGCCGCACGACCTTGAGGGCGACCGGGCGCCCGCCCTGCGTGTGGGAGAGATAGACCCGCCCCATGCCACCGGCCCCGAGCCGCGCCACCAGCCGGTACCCGGCCACCACGGCAGGATCGTCCGGCCGCAACGGCTCGAACACCTGCGCAGAATCCGTCATCGCCCCGCCCACCCCTCGTTCCACAGGATCCCCCCGGATCCCCGAGCAGCTTAAACGT
Organism: Streptomyces sp. SID5785; assembly: GCF_009870065.1. Classification (GTDB taxonomy): domain Bacteria; phylum Actinomycetota; class Actinomycetes; order Streptomycetales; family Streptomycetaceae; genus Streptomyces. Next base: position 8,875 of record NZ_WWIA01000590.1, read on the forward strand.
GTTCCGAAAGGAGGCGTCGGCGAGAGGCGCCGCTAGATCTTCACCGGCAGGGTGTCGACGCCGTAGACGATCGACAGCTTGCGGAACTCCAGGGCGGCCGGGTCCACCGCCAGCTGCAGCTCGGGGAAGCGGCGCACCAGTTGGGGGAAGGCCGCGCGCAGCTCCATCTTGCCGAGCTCGGCGCCGATGCAGCGGTGGATGCCGTAGCCGAAGGCCAGGTGGGAGGCGGTCGGCGGGCGGGACGGCAGGAAGGCGTCCATGTCCGCGCCGAGCCGCGGGTCACGGTCGGCGGCGCTCAGCGACACGATCACGATGTCGCCGCCGGAGACCGGCACGCCCCCGATCACGGTGTCCTCGCGGGCGAACCGCGGGAACGCCGTCTGGACCACGGTCAGATGGCGCAGCAGCTCGTCCACGAACGGGGCCGCGACCGCGGCCGGGTCCTGCGCGTCGCGGATCGCGTCGAAGTGCTCCCGGTCCTTGAGCATGATCATGGTGCCGAGGGCGAGCATGCTCGCGGTGGTCTCCAGACCGCCGGTCAGGACCCCGTCCGCGAGGCCCGTCAGTTCCTCGTCCGTGATGTTCTCGCCGTGCTCGCGCACGAGCATGCCGAGCAGTCCCTCGCCCGGGTGGCGGCGCTGCTCGGCGACGACCCCGCGCAGGTAGTCCAGCGACTGCGACACCGCGCCGAACGAGGCACCGGCGCCGCCGAGCACGTCGAAGCGGGCGACCGAGAACTGCTGGAAGGCGTCCCGCTCCTCGTAGGGGACGCCGAGGAGTTCGCAGATGACGAGCGCGGGCACCGGCATCGCGAAGTGCTCGACCAGGTCGGCCGTGCCGTCCGGCGACTCGCGCGCCGCCTTCTCCAGGTGGGTCAGCTGCTCCTCGACGATCGCGTGGATGCGCGGAGTGAGCCGGGACAGCCGGCGCATCGTGAACTCGGGGGTGAGCAGCCGGCGCAGCCGCGTGTGGTCCGGCGGGTCGCAGAAGCCGAGGCCGCCCGGATTCTGGTCGGCTCCGGCGCCGCCCACGCCGACCAGGTGCCGGAAGTCGTTGCTGAACGCCTTCGCGTCGCCGAGGACTTCCTTCGCCTCGTCGTATCCCGAGACGAGCCACACCGTCATGCCGGGGATGGGCAGCCGGCTGACGGGCTCACGGTCGCGCAGCGCGCCGATCTCGGGCACCGGGTCGACACCCTCGCGGCGCAGCGGCAGCAGGGCGCCGTCGGGCAGTTTCGACAGGATCGAGAGGTCGAGACTGCCGCCCTTCTTCCGGAGCCGGGTGAAATAGAGGCGGGTCAGCCAGCTGGCTATCGCGGAACGTACGGACATGTGCTCGCATTTCTGCGGTGGTCGCATCGCTGCGCCGGGGACGGACAGAACGAACGGGCGGGCAAAACGGTTGCTTCGAGCGGATCACCGCCACGCTCACGGCAGGGGTACGGCGGCGGGGGTCCGCCAAGGGTACGTGCGTTCCCCCCGTCCGGCGGAAGAGGGGCTGGCCCCCTGAAAGGGCCGGGGGACAGCCCCACCGCCCTCCGCGAGGACCCCCGCGGGGCCGTTGCCCGGTACACCGATCCGGGCGGGAGCCGTGGGAAAAGGAGGTGAGCGCGGGGGGCGGGGCTGGGACCATCGAGGCATGAGTGACGCCCCCGACACGCCCCGCCGCACCGACTTCGACGCCCTCGTCGCCGAGGCCGTCGCCGCCCCCACGGAGGGCTGGGACTTCTCCTGGTTCGAGGGCCGGGCCACCGAGGAGCGGCCCTCCTGGGGGTACGCCCGCGCGATGGGCGAGCGGCTCGGTCGGGCGCGCGCCGCCCTCGACCTGCAGACCGGTGGCGGCGAGGTGCTGAACAGCGCGCCGCGGCTGCCCGCGCCGACCGCGGCGACGGAGGGCTGGCCGCCGAACGTGGCGAAGGCCACCCGGCTGCTCTCCCCGCGCGGGGTCGTCGTGGTCGCCTCGCCGGAGGACGCTCCGCTGCCCTTCGCGGACGCCGCCTTCGACCTCGTCACCAGCCGGCATCCGGTGAAGGCGCAGTTCACGGAGATCGCCCGGGTGCTGTGCCCCGGCGGCACGTACTTCGCGCAGCACGTCGGCCCGAGCAGCGTCTTCGAGCTCGTCGAGTGGTTCCTGGGGCCGCAGCCCGACGAGATCCGCCGGGGCCGCGATCCGCACACGGAGGCCGCGGCGGCCGAGGCGGCGGGCCTGGAGGTCGTGGACCTGCGCGCCGAGCGGCTGCGCATGGAGTTCCACGACATCGGCGCGGTCGTTCACTTCCTGCGCAAGGTCGTGTGGATGGTGCCGGGCTTCACGGTCGAGGCGTACGAGCCGCGGCTGCGGGCGCTGCACGAGCGGATCGGGGCGGACGGGCCGTTCGTCGCGTACAGCTCCCGGCACCTGATCGAGGCCCGCAGGGGCTAGGGGCTAGGGGCTCGCGGGCTGCCGCGGGCGCACGCCGCGCCGGGCCCGGGGAACCGATTCCGCATCGTTACCGTTCTCGCTCGATCCTCACGTAAACCTCACGTAAGTTCAGACCAACGGCAATTCGCGTGAGCAAAGCTGCGCGGCGGTACCGCGCGGTGGAGGGGGCTGCGCGGTACCGCGCTGTTCCCCGTCCCGGCGCAGGCCACGCAAATGCGCCATATCTGGGCGCGGCCCCCGAGCGTCCCTTTCGGCGTCAACCGGCCGTGTGACACGGGAGAGGGAACCCGGACGCGGCGCGAAACGCACCTGGGAGCGTTCCCGTGCGGCCCGCGTGGCCCGTGAGCCCCGCTGTGAGCTCGCTGTGAGGCGGCCGGAAACGACCCTCCGGGCGTCGCCGGGCGACTGCGGAGCGTAGTGATGGCGCGCCGATGCACGCAGCATCACTTACGAAGGGTTATGGTGGAAACCCCCCCCTCGGGCCGGTCCGTATCCCCCCCCCACGGACCGGCCCGTTTTTTCTTGTCCCGCACTTGTCCGGACAAAGCCCCGCTCACGGGGCCGTGCCCGGCCCGGCGATCAGCTGCGGCCGGCCCAGATGTTCGTCCCGGGCGTCGACACGGCGAACGAGTCGATTTCGGTCAGCTCCTCGGCGCTCAGCTTCGGGGCCGCGAGCGCCGCCACGTTCTCCTCGAGCTGCCGCGTGCTCGACGCGCCGATCAGCGCCGACGTCATCCGCTCGTCCCGCAGCACCCACGTCAGCGCGAGCTGGGCGAGGGACTGGCCGCGGCGCTGGGCGATGTCGTTCAGGCCGTTCAGCCGGCGCAGCACCTCGTCGCTCAGCAGGTTCGGGTCGAGCGACTTGCCCTGCGTCGCGCGCGAACCCTCCGGGATGCCCTTCAGGTACTTGCCCGTCAGCAGCCCCTGGGCCAGCGGCACGAAGGAGATGCAGCCCATGCCGGCCGCCTCCAGGGTGTCGAGCAGCCGGTCGTCCTCGGTCCAGCGGTTGATCATCGAGTACGAGGGCTGGTGGATGAGCGCCGGGACGCCCATCTCCTTGAGCAGCCGCGCCGCTTCGGCGGTCTGCTCGCTCGAGTACGAGGAGACGCCGACGTACAGCGCCTTGCCCTGCTGCACCGCCGAGGCGAGCGCGCCCATCGTCTCCTCGAGCGGCGTGTTCGGGTCGGGGCGGTGCGAGTAGAAGATGTCGACGTAGTCCAGGCCCATCCGCTTCAGGGACGCGTCCAGCGACGACAGCAGGTACTTGCGGCTGCCCCACTCCCCGTACGGGCCGGGGTGCATGAGGTAGCCCGCCTTGGTCGAGATGACCAGCTCGTCCCGGTACGGGGCGAAGTCCTGGGCGAAGATCTTGCCGAAGTTCAGCTCCGCGGAGCCGGGCGGCGGCCCGTAGTTGTTCGCCAGGTCGAAGTGCGTGACGCCCAGGTCGAACGCGCGGCGCAGGATCGCCCGCTGCGAGTCGAGGGTGCGGTCGTCACCGAAGTTGTGCCACAGGCCGAGCGAGATCGCGGGCAGCTTCAGACCGCTGCGGCCGGTGCGCCGGTACTCCATGGAGTCGTACCGGTCCGCCGCGGCGGCGTAGGGAGAGGTGTCGTTCATGAACACGAAACTACGTCAGCCCGCTGTCCCGCACCCCACGCCAGGACCCCCCGAAAACCGGGGGTAGGCTTTCGCCCTCGGGGACTGCCGTCTGCACGGAGGGGCGAAAAAGACCGTGAACCTGCGCGACAGGCTGCGCGGCCTGCTGGTCAGGCTGTACGCGCGCCGGGTGGAAGGCCATCTGGACCATGACCAGGTGCCCAAGCACATCGGGGTCATCATGGACGGCAACCGGCGCTGGGCGAAGGCCGCCGGATCCACCACCGCCCAGGGCCACCAGGCGGGCGCCGCCAAGATCGAGGAGTTCCTCGGCTGGTGCAGCGAGACGGACGTCGAGGTCGTCACCCTCTGGCTGCTCTCGACGGACAACTTCGACCGGCCCCCCGAGGAGCTGGTCCCGCTGCTCGGCATCATCGAGGAGACCGTCCGCTCGCTCGCGGCCGACGGCCGCTGGCGCGTCCACCACGTGGGCGCCACCGACCTGCTGCCGGACGGTCTGCGGACCGTCCTCAAGGAGGCCGACCAGGCCACTGCGCACGTCGACGGCATAGTGGTCAACGTCGCGATCGGCTACGGCGGCCGCCAGGAGATCGCCGACGCCGTGCGCTCGATGCTGCACGAGGCCGCCGCCGCGGAGCAGACCCTGGAGGACGTCGCCGAGGCCGTCGACATCGACCTCATCGGCCGGCACCTCTACACCAGCGCCCAGCCCGACCCGGATCTCGTCATCCGCACCAGCGGCGAGCAGCGTCTGTCCGGCTTCATGCTCTGGCAGACCGCCCACTCCGAGTACTACTTCTGCGACGTCTTCTGGCCGGCCTTCCGCAAGGTCGACTTCCTGCGCGCGCTGCGCGACTACGCGGCCCGGCACCGCCGCTTCGGCGGCTGACCCCGCCGCACGCTGGGGACACCTCCCCGCACCGCGTCATCAGGAGTTCACGAACGCGCCGTCATGCCCCTTGCATGGCGGCGCTCGTTCGAGGGAATAAGCCCTCCAGGTCGGTGTCCGTACCAAGGACACCGCATCTCAGCGGGCGGCACGGGGCTGCCCGCCCGGGAGGCCCTTTGCACCAGGACGACCGCACGCCGAGGCGTACGGAAGACGACTTGGAGGGCCGGTTCTCGGCCCGCGCACGGCGGCCGACGACCGGTGGTCTTCTCCCACCCTCCCGGTCCGGTAACTCCTCCGTCGCTCCCCGACCTCATTCCGAGGGGGTACGTCCTTCGTGGTGACCAGCAACAAGCGCCTCCGCAAGCCCGACCGGCGCACGTATGTTCTCGACACCAGCGTCCTGCTGGCCGATCCCAACGCCATGACACGCTTCGACGAGCACGAAGTGGTGCTGCCCGTCGTCGTGGTCACGGAGCTGGAGGCCAAGCGGCACCATCCGGAACTCGGCTACTTCGCCCGGCAGGCCA
>NZ_WWIA01000591.1 GCF_009870065.1 Streptomyces sp. SID5785
TGGATCTCGGTGATCGTCGACACCGGCGACACGATGGACCACGGTTCCAAGGCCGAGAACGCGTTCCTCGACCCGGTCGCCGACCTGGGCGCCCCCTACGTGTGGATCCGCGGGAACCACGACTCGAAGGAGACCCAGCGCTACCTGGGCCGCTTCAAGAACGTGCACGTCCTGGACGACGGCCGGGCCGTCACCGTCGCCGGGCTGCGCTTCGCCGGGACGGGCGACCCGCAGTACACCCCCGACCGGTCCACGAAGGCGCTGGGCGAACCGGCCGAACGGCTCGCGGGCATCCGTCTGGCCTCGGCCCTGAACGACCAGCGGGCGGCCGGCACCCCGGTCGACATCGCGCTCGCCCACAATCCGACCGCCGCCCGGGAGACGGACGGCTCGGTGCCGCTGGTCCTGGCCGGCCACATCCACCACGAGCGGACGGAGGTGCTGCCGCTCGGCACCCGGCTGCGCGTCGAGGGTTCGACCGGGGGCAGCGGGCTGCGCGCGGTCGACGACGCGGAGCCCGACCCGGTGCAGGCGTCGGTCCTCTACCTGGACCGCGCGACGAAGCGGCTGCAGGCCTGGGACGAGATCGAGCTGGGCGGTCTGGGCCTCACGAAGGCCGAGGTCAGCCGCCATCTGCCCAAGGAGAACCAGCCGGGCGCCGACCCCTCCCCGACCCCCGCGGGCAGCCCCCCGTAAACCGTTTTGGCGAACGGTCCCCGCATCCCATATGCTTCTCACGTCCCCGACGCGCTGCAAAGCGCGCAGGCGGGCCGATAGCCCTCATCGTCTAGCGGCCTAGGACGCCGCCCTTTCAAGGCGGTAGCACGGGTTCGAATCCCGTTGGGGGCACGCAAGACAGTGTGCGACACTTAGTCGCGCAACAGCTTGGTCCTGTGGAGCAGTTTGGAGTGCTCGCCACCCTGTCAAGGTGGAGGCCGCGGGTTCAAATCCCGTCAGGACCGCTGAAGTTCTTCGGAACTTCGTGGCTGGGTAGCTCAGTTGGTACGAGCGATCGCCTGAAAAGCGATAGGTCGCCGGTTCGACCCCGGCCCCAGCCACCGCCCGTCGGCCCCGTGCATCGCACGGGGCCGACGTCGTTTTTCCGGCCCATGCCGCACCGCACCGTCCCCGCGGCCTCACACCGGGGCCGCGTGCAGGGGCTCCGTTCCGCGGCCGCCCGGGTGGCGGTGGCGCCAGAGCCAGAAGAGGGCGCAGGAGAGCAGGGACCAGCCGGCCAGGACCAGGAACGGGAAGGCGTGCTGTTCCCCCTGGAAGTAGACCGCGGTGTGCTGCGCGTTCACGGAGGCGCCCGGGGGCAGCCACTGGCCGATGCGGCCGATGACGGTGGGGAGCAGCGGTGGGGCGACGGCGCCGCCCGAGGCCGGGTTGCCGAGGAGGACCAGCAGGCCCCAGGTCGGGATCATCGCCCAGCGGTGGAAGAACGTGTTGAACATCGTGAAGACCATGCCGCACGTGAACATCGTCAGCGCGAGGATCAGCCAGGACTCGACGAAGGGCAGGTCGACCGCGCCGAGCCACCAGTCGGCGACGGCCGCGACCGCGAATCCGCCGAGCAGCGCGTAGGCGACGGTGAAGGCGATGCGCTCGGCCGGGTTGAGGCCACGGGCGTGCACGCTGAGCTGGATCGCGCCGACGAAGCCGATGATCACGGCCGCGAGCGAGATGTAGAAGATCGTCAGGCCGCGCGGGTCCCCGTTCTGCAGCGGCCGGACGTCCCGCACGGTCACGGGCGTGCCGGTCGCCCGGCCGACGGCGGGGCCGGCCTCCGTGAAGACCTGGGCCACGGAGAAGCCGGAGGCGCCGGACACGTCGAGGTCGACGCGCGCTCCGCCCGCGCGGACGTCGAGGACCGCGTAGACGCGCTGCTCGTCGATGGCCCGCGCAGCGTCCTCGCGGGACGCGTACGGCTTGAGGTCGAGCTGGGCGTCGAGGGCCTTCTCCATCGCGCCGAGGAACTGCCGGCCCCGTGCCGCGTCGTACTCGCCGGTGACGCCGGCCGGGATGTGGTGCGGGGTGGGGTTGGCCATGGAGTACGTGTAGGAGGCGGCGAAGAGGGCGGCGGCCGCCGACAGGATGAGGACGAGGACGGACGCGGGGAAGAAGGGGGACCTCTTGTAGTTCGCCCAGCGGTCGGCGCCCGTGGGGGGCCGTCCGTGCTCACCGTGCGGCGGGTGCGGGCGCGGCTCTTCGTCATCGGCCAAGGGCGACATAGCAGCACGCTAAAGCACGTATAAGCGGCATACATCCCGGAACGGATCGAATCCCCCGCTCCGGTGTGCTCCGGGCGCTCCGCACGCCACGCGGCAAAACCGTTCGCCACGCATTTCCCCGAGGTGAGATCCTGGGGGACGTATGTCTACGCAGCCTGCCCCCGCCGCCGATCAGTTCGCCGCCGTAGCGCGACGGCTGTCCGAGCTGTCCCTCCGTGACGCGCACCGGCTGGGGCGCAGGCTCGAAGGGGCACGCAAGATCCGCAAGCCCGAGGCCCGCGCCTCGGTCCTCGCCGAGATCGACTCCGAGGCCGAGAGGGCCGCCGTCCGCACGGACGCCCGCCGCTCCCGCCGGGCCGCGCTCGAGGTCACGTACCCCGAGCAGCTCCCGGTCAGCCAGAAGAAGGACGAGATCGCCGAGGCGATACGCGACCACCAGGTCGTGATCGTGGCCGGTGAGACCGGCTCCGGCAAGACCACGCAGATCCCCAAGATCTGTCTGGACCTGGGCCGCGGCGTGCGCGGCATGATCGGGCACACCCAGCCGCGCCGGATCGCGGCCCGCACGGTCGCCGAGCGGGTCGCCGAGGAGCTGCACACGCCGCTGGGCGACGCGGTCGGCTGGAAGGTCCGCTTCACCGACCAGGTGAACCAGGACGCGACGTTCGTGAAGCTGATGACGGACGGCATCCTGCTGGCCGAGATCCAGACGGACCGGGACCTGCGCGCGTACGACACGATCATCATCGACGAGGCCCACGAGCGGTCCCTGAACATCGACTTCCTGCTCGGGTACCTGGCGCAGCTGCTGCCCCGCCGCCCCGACCTGAAGGTCGTCATCACGTCGGCGACGATCGACCCGGAGCGCTTCTCGCGGCACTTCGGCGACGCCCCGATCGTCGAGGTCAGCGGGCGTACGTATCCGGTGGAGGTGCGGTACCGCCCGCTCCTCGAGGAGGACTCGGACGACTCCGACCGCGACCAGATCACCGCGATCACGGACGCCGTCGATGAGCTCCAGCGCGAGGGCGACGGCGACATCCTCGTCTTCCTCTCCGGCGAGCGGGAGATCCGCGACACGGCGGACGCGCTGGAAAAGAAGTACGCCCGCGCCGGAGGCGCCATCGGACGCAGCACGGAGGTGCTGCCGCTGTACGCGCGCCTCTCGCACGCCGAGCAGCACCGTGTCTTCCAGCGCCACACGGGCCGCCGGATCGTCCTCGCGACGAACGTGGCGGAGACCTCGCTGACCGTCCCGGGCATCAAGTACGTGATCGACCCGGGCACCGCCCGCATCTCCCGGTACTCGCACCGTACGAAGGTGCAGCGGCTGCCCATCGAGCCCGTCAGCCAGGCCAGCGCCAACCAGCGCAAGGGCCGCTGCGGCCGTACGTCGGACGGCATCTGCGTCCGGCTGTACTCCGAGGACGACTTCCTGTCGCGCCCGGAGTTCACGGACGCCGAGATCCTCCGGACGAACCTGGCCTCGGTCATCCTCCAGATGACGGCGGCCGGCCTCGGCGACATCGAGAAGTTCCCCTTCATCGACCCGCCGGACCACCGCAACATCCGCGACGGCGTGCAGCTGCTCCAGGAGCTGGGCGCGCTCGACCCGAGCGAGAAGGACGTCCGCAAGCGCCTCACCCAGCAGGGCCGCAAGCTCTCCCAGCTGCCCGTCGACCCGCGCCTGGCCCGCATGGTCCTGGAGGCCGACAAGAACGGCTGCGTGCGCGAGGTCATGGTGATCGCGGCCGCGCTGTCCATCCAGGACCCGCGCGAGCGCCCGTCCGACAAGCAGGCGCAGGCGGACCAGCAGCACGCCCGGTTCAAGGACGAGACCAGCGACTTCCTGGCGTTCCTGAACCTGTGGCGGTACGTGCGCGAGCAGCAGAAGGAGCTGGGCTCCTCGGCCTTCCGCCGCATGTGCAAGCGCGAGTTCCTGAACTTCCTGCGCATTCGCGAATGGCAGGACATCTACACGCAGCTGCGGACCGTGGCGAAGCAGATGGGCATCCATCTGAACGACGAGGACGCCCCCGGCGACTCCATCCACGTCTCCCTCCTCGCCGGCCTGCTCTCCCACATCGGGATGAAGGACGTGAAGGAGTCCAAGGAGTCCCAGGCCAAGGACCCCAAGCAGGCGGGCCGCGACCGCGGGCGCAACGAGTACGTCGGTGCGCGGAACGCGAAGTTCGCGATCTTCCCCGGCTCGGCGCTGTTCAAGAAGCCGCCGCGGTTCGTGATGTCGGCCGAGCTGGTCGAGACCTCACGGCTGTGGGCCCGGGTGAACGCGCGGATCGAGCCCGAGTGGGTCGAGCCGCTCGCCGAGCACCTCCTCAAGCGCACGTACAGCGAGCCGCACTGGGAGAAGGACCAGGCGGCCGTGATGGCGTACGAGAAGGTGACGCTGTACGGCGTCCCGCTCGTCGCCCAGCGCAAGGTGAACTACGGGCGGATCGACCCCGAGGTCAGCCGCGACCTGTTCATCCGCAACGCGCTGGTCGAGGGTGACTGGCGCACCCACCACAAGTTCTTCGCGGACAACCGCAGGCTGCTGACCGAGGTCGAGGAGCTGGAGCACCGGGCGCGCCGCCGCGACATCGTGGTGGACGACGAGACGCTCTTCGACTTCTACGACCAGCGGGTCCCCGAGCACGTCGTGTCGGGCGCGCACTTCGACTCGTGGTGGAAGCACAAGAAGCGCGACGAGCCCGAGCTGCTCGACTTCGAGCGCTCGATGCTGATCCGCGAGTCGGCGGAGGCGGTCACCAAGGCCGACTATCCGGACACGTGGCGGCAGGGGCAGCTGACGTTCCGGGTGACGTACCAGTTCGAGCCGGGCGCGGACGCGGACGGCGTCACCGTCCACGTCCCGCTCCAGGTGCTCAACCAGGTGACGGACGAGGGCTTCGACTGGCAGATCCCGGGCCTGCGGGAGGACGTCGTGGTCGAGCTGATCCGCTCGCTGCCGAAGCCGATCCGGCGCAACTACGTGCCGGCGCCGAACTACGCGAAGGCGTTCCTGGAGCGGGCCGTTCCGTTGCAGGAGCCGCTGCCGCACACGCTGGCGCGGGAGCTCCAGCGGATGGTCGGCGTCCCGGTGCAGGCCGACGACTTCGACCTGACCCGCATCCCGGACCATCTGAAGATCACGTTCCGGATCGTCGACGAGCGGCGGCGCAAGCTCGCCGAGGACAAGGACCTGGAGGCGCTCAAGCTCCGGCTGCGGCCCAAGGCCCGCCAGGCGATCTCCCAGGCGGCCGCGGCGACCGCCGAGCGCTCGGGCGGCGAGTCCGTCGAGCGCTCGGGCCTGACCGACTGGACGATCGGCACGCTCTCGAAGGTCTTCGAGACCCGCCGCGCCGGCCAGCCGGTCAAGGCGTACCCGGCGCTCGTCGACGACGGCGACACCGTCTCCGTACGCCTCTTCGACTCCGAGGCCGAGCAGGCGCAGGCCATGTGGAAGGGCGTGCGCCGGCTCATCCTGCGCAACATCCCGGTGAACCCGGGCAAGTTCGCCTCCGACAAGCTGAACAACGCGGCGAAGCTCGCCCTCTCGGCGAACCCGCACGGCTCCGTCCAGGCCCTGTTCGACGACTGCGCGACGGCGGCGGCGGACCGGCTCATCGGCGAGTTCGGCGGCCCGGCCTGGGACGAGGAGTCGTACCGCAAGCTCTACGAGAAGGTCCGCGCCGAGATCGTCGACACCACGGTGGCGGCGGTCGGCCAGGTGCAGCAGGTGCTCGCCGCGTGGCAGGCCTGTGAGCGGCGGCTGAAGTCGACGAGGAGCCCGGTGCTGCTCGCGAACCTCCAGGACGTGCGCACCCAGTTGGACACCCTGGTGAAGCCGGGCTTCGTGACGGCCACGGGGCTGCGCCGGCTGCCCGACCTGATGCGCTACCTGGTCGCGGCCGACCGCAGGCTCCAGCAGATGCCGACCAACGTCCAGCGGGACACCACCCGTATGGAGAAGGTCCACGAGATGCAGGACGAGTACGCGTGGCTGCTCGAACAGATGCCGCAGGGCCGTCCGGTGCCGCAGCAGGTCCTGGACATCCGCTGGATGATCGAGGAGCTCCGGGTCAGCTACTTCGCGCACGCGCTCGGCACCGCGCACCCCGTCTCGGACAAGCGGATCGTGAAGGCGATCGACGCCGCGGTGCCGTGACCGGGCAGGCACACGGAGTGAGTTCGACCGCCGGGCCTGCACTGCTGTACAGTCCTGTTCGCAGCGCAACGCAGAAGAAAAAGCGCCGCGACACCTGGTCCTGTGGAGCAGTTTGGAGTGCTCGCCACCCTGTCAAGGTGGAGGCCGCGGGTTCAAATCCCGTCAGGACCGCAGCAAGAGAGGCCCGCACCGTTCGGTGCGGGCCTCTTGCGTGTGTCCCGGGCGGCCAGGAAGGCTTCGCCGCCCGCCGCTTGACGCCGGCGCGGCCGGTGGGTACGCCAGAACCACGGCCCGGCACCGGGAGGCGGAACATGGCGGCACCCGCACGGCACGAGACGCGCGCCCTGCTGCGCGCCCACCTCGCCGCGGCGTCCGGCTACCGGCACCTGACCCGGCACTGCCCCATCTGCCACCGCCTGCTGCGGCTCGCGCTCGAGCCGGGCGCGGAGCCGGCCCCCGAGGCCCTCCTGAAGGCGCTGACGGCCCGTGAGGGGCCCCCGGAGGGCGGCGAGGACGAAAGTCCCCCGAAGGGGTGACCAAAGCCGACCCACAAGCCGCCTGCCGGATGGCAGCCTGGGAGAGTCGCGGTCGACTCGTCCCCGCCGGGCCTCCTCTAGCGCACGGGCGACCACGGCAACAAGATTCAGAGCATGTGACGGGTGTCACCGAACTTGTTTTGGAAACACCGTTTCTTACACCCGCCCTACAACTGCTCAATTTAATATGTGCCATTGCACTGCCGTCACAGCAGTCCGTCAGGCTCTGGCCAGCGACCGATCACGGTCCCACAAGGTCGCGCACAGGACACCGTCACAGGCCCCCCACAGGCCCCGCCCGACCCCCTTGAGCGCACAAAAAAGATCGCGCTGGACCCGGCGGAGTCCAGCGCGATCGACGACGCACCCGTGAAGCAGCTGAGATGACGCTTCGTGGACGCTTCATAAGAAGGGGGCCTGTTGGGGCAGGTCCCGCGTCGTGTGGAGCTATGGGGTGGGCGCACTACGGGTTGGGGGACCCGAAACGCCCGGTATTGCGGTGTTGTGCGGTGCCTCAGGCCTCGCTGCGCTGCTGCGGAATACCCGCCAGCAGAGCGCGGACCTCGGCCTCGCGGTAACGGCGGTGTCCGCCGAGCGTGCGGATCGACGTGAGCTTGCCAGCCTTCGCCCAGCGCGTGACCGTCTTCGGGTCGACGCGGAACATCGTGGCGACCTCAGCGGGGGTCAGCAGCGGCTCGGCATCAGGGGTGCGAGCGGTCATGAGCGGCCTCCTCGGGAGAACCGAACCTTCTCGGTTCTTTCCTTTAAATTCTGCACCTTGACCCGCGTTGCCCGATATGGCGGACACGGGTCGAGTCGGTTATAGGACGAACGGCTTGTCCTCGGCACTACAACTACACCATCCGTCCAGCCGCGTCGGCCAAACCGATGGAATTGCCCTCCCAGGTGTTCATCAGCGACGGAAGCCGATGGACCATGCCATAGCGGACAGTCACGCCCCTGTGACGATCAGTCACAGGGGCGTCAGGAGTCGTCAGACCCCCCACAGACAGTGCAATGCTGAGAGATCCGCCCAAAGTGGTACTTAGTCGGGCGGACAGAGTCCTCCCCGGACTCCTTGTCCTATTTTGGCACGAGGAGGGGTGATGGACGCAAGGGCGAAGTTAGTGCAGTCCGTCACGCTTGACGTAAACGCCCGGATCAGGACGTAGGTCCTGAAGGACCGTGTGCGTCCCGTCAGTTGGCGTTCTGCCGGTCCTTCACCGCACGCCAGCGTGCCACGAGCCGCGCGTACGCGGCTCCCGCTCCGTCGCCGTCCCCCGCACGCAGCGCCGCGATCCCCTCCGCGACGTCGGCCGCCGAGTGGTCCTCGTCGAGCTGCTCCGCGGGAAGGGTGTGCACGAGCCCGCCGTAGTCGAGCTCGACGAGCGAGCGCGGGTGGAACTCCTCGAGCCAGCGCCCCACATCTACCAGCCCGTCGATCAGCGGCCCCTCGTCGATCGCCTCCCGCAGCGCCTTCAGCGCGCGCGCCACCCGCCGCCGGGCCTGCACCATCGGCGTCCGGTAGCGCAGGCTCGGCCCGTCGGCGCCGTCCGGCTCGTAGGCCCGCTCCTCGTCGGAGACGAGCACGAACCAGTTCGCCGGGACGTGCCAGGTCGCGGTGCGGATCCAGGGGCGCGCGTCCGGATTGCGCTCCAGCCAGTGCTCATAGTCGTCGGCCGCCTGCCGGCGCACGACCGGCGGCAGCACCGCGTCCAGGAGCGGCAGCGGGAGCTCGCCCGGCAGCGCGTCGAGCGCCTGCCAGCCGCGCAGCCGGGTGCGCCACGGGCACACGCACAGCACCCCGTCGGCCTCGAGCACGAACGCGTCGTCGCTCTCGTGGACCGGCACCGGCACCGGCGGGGTCGGCAGCAGATCGGTGAGCGAACGGTGCAGTTCGTCCTGGTAGGAGGGGTGCTGCTCACGGCGCGCGTAGCGCTCCCAGTGGCCGCGCTCCGGCTGCGGGAACGCGGCGAGCGGTTCGTAGACGCGGAGGTAGGCCGCGTACGGGACGGTCGGCGAGGACACCTTCTTCGGCACGGCTGATCCCTCCCCGGCACCGGCCCGGACAACACGGTGATCGTGCCACGGCGCGCGCCGGTGCGGGCGAGCGCGCGTGCGGAGCGCCCCGACGCGAGAGAGTGATCCTGGGCACTGCGCCGGTGGCGGCCCCCCGCACGATCTAATCTCTTGCCACGGAGACCCGCCACCCTTACGGGGCCCCGCTCAACCGCCGCAACTTGACTGGGAGTCACCACAGTGACCGATGTGACCGGCGCCGCTGCTGACGTGCTGCACACCCTGTTCCACTCGGACCAGGGCGGGCACGAGCAGGTCGTGCTCTGCCAGGATCGCGCGAGCGGCCTCAAGGCCGTCATCGCCCTCCACAACACCGCTCTGGGCCCCGCCCTCGGCGGCACCCGCTTCTACCCGTACGCGACCGAGGCGGAGGCCGTCGCCGACGCGCTGAACCTCGCCCGCGGCATGTCGTACAAGAACGCCCTGGCCGGCCTCGACCACGGCGGCGGCAAGGCCGTCATCATCGGCGACCCCGACCGCATCAAGACCGAGGAACTCCTGCTCGCCTACGGCCGGTTCGTGGCCTCCCTCGGTGGGCGCTACGTGACGGCCTGCGACGTCGGCACCTACGTGGCCGACATGGACGTGGTCGCGCGCGAGTGCCGCTGGACGACGGGCCGCTCGCCGGAGAACGGCGGCGCGGGCGACTCCTCGGTGCTCACCGCGTTCGGCGTCTTCCAGGGCATGCGGGCGTCCGCCCAGCACCTGTGGGGCGACCCGACGCTGCGCGGCCGCCGGGTCGGCGTCGCGGGCGTCGGCAAGGTCGGGCACCACCTGGTCGAGCACCTGCTCGCGGACGGTGCCGAGGTCGTCGTGACCGACGTGCGCCCGGAGTCGGTGCGCCGCATCACCGACCTGCACCCCGAGGTGCGGGTCGCCGCCGACACCGAGGAGCTCATCCGCGTCGAGGGGCTCGACATCTACGCCCCCTGCGCGCTGGGCGGCGCCCTGAACGACGACAGCGTGCCCGTCCTCACCGCCAAGGTGGTGTGCGGTGCGGCCAACAACCAGCTCGCGCACCCGGGTGTCGAGAAGGACCTCGCGGACCGCGGGATCCTCTACGCGCCGGACTACGTGGTGAACGCGGGCGGGGTCATCCAGGTCGCCGACGAGCTGCACGGCTTCGACTTCGACCGGTGCAAGGAGAAGGCCTCGAAGATCTTCGACACCACACTGTCGATCTTCGCTCGTGCAAAGTCCGATGGCATTCCGCCGGCCGCCGCGGCCGACCGGATCGCCGAGCAGCGGATGGCGGAGGCGCGCTCCGGCCGGTGATCCGGGCCCGTGCGTAACGAGCGTCACTCTTCTCGGCGGGTCGCCCGCCGAGAAGAGGTTAAAATCGCAGCTGACCAGCGAGGACGGGGCTCCTGGCTGGTCCTGCGCACACGCGCGTCCTGCGGGCGACGTACCGTATGGGCGTGGGCTCAGGTACCGTGGAAGCCCTACGGACCGGTCTCTCCGCGGAGAGCCCGTTCCAGATCATGAACGCGTGTCAAGACTCTGGGGCCGTCGAGCCCCGTCACCGAGGGGGTCGAGCCATGGGGCGCGGCCGGGCAAAGGCCAAGCAGACGAAGGTCGCCCGCCAGCTGAAGTACAGCAGCGGCGGGACTGACCTGTCGCGTCTGGCCAACGAGCTGGGCGCATCGACGTCGAATCCGGTCTCGAATCAGCCGCCGAACGGCGAGCCGTTCGAGGAGGATGAGGACGACGAGGACCCGTACGCCCGCTATGCGGATATGTACGACGACGATGAGGACGAGGACGATGAGTCCGGTCCGTCGTCTCAGCGCCGCGGCGCTTGACCTCGTAGCACGTAGCACTGCAAGCAGTTGATTCGTTCCGCGAATACTGCTGCACTTCACCCGGTCCGGGGTGGTCACCACGCCGGACCGGGTTTTGTGCTGCCCCGAAGGGCAGCACCCCGCGCGTCCTACTGTGCGTAGTCACCCGTGAGCTCGGCGCCCGTCGCGTGGTCACCGCGGTCGGTGATCTCGCCGGCCACCCAGGAGTCCACGCCGCGGTCCGCGAGGGTCGCGAGGGCGACGTCCACGGACTCCTGCGGCACGATCGCCATCATGCCGACGCCCATGTTGAGCGTCTTCTCCAGTTCCAGGCGCTCGACGGAGCCGGCCCTGCCGACCAGGTCGAAGATCGCGCCGGGGGTCCAGGTGGAGCGGTCGACCGTGGCGTGCAGGCCGTCCGGGATCACCCGTGCGAGGTTCGCCGCGAGGCCGCCGCCGGTGATGTGGCTGTAGGCGTGCACCTGGGTCGTGCTGGTCAGCGCCAGGCAGTCCAGGGAGTAGATCTTGGTGGGCTCCAGGAGCTCCTCGCCCAGCGTCCGCCCGAGCTCGTCGACCTGCTGCTCGAGCGCCATGCCCGCGCGGTCCAGGAGGACGTGACGGACCAGCGAGTACCCGTTCGAGTGAAGTCCGGAGGACGCCATGGCGATCACGGCGTCACCCGTACGGATGCGATCGGGGCCCAGCAGGTTGTCGTACTCGACGACACCCGTGCCGGCGCCCGCGACATCGAAGTCGTCGGCGCCGAGCAGGCCCGGGTGCTCCGCCGTCTCGCCGCCGACCAGGGCGCAGCCGGCGAGGACACAGCCCTCGGCGATGCCCTTCACGATGGCGGCGACCCGCTCCGGGTGGACCTTGCCCACGCAGATGTAGTCGGTCATGAACAGCGGTTCGGCGCCGCACACCACGATGTCGTCCATGACCATCGCGACCAGGTCGTGGCCGATCGTGTCGTAGACGCCGAGGCGGCGCGCCACGTCGACCTTCGTGCCGACGCCGTCGGTCGCGGAGGCGAGCAGCGGGCGCTCGTACCTCTTCAGGGCGGAGGCGTCGAAGAGGCCGGCGAAGCCGCCGAGGCCGCCGAGGACCTCGGGGCGCTGCGTCTTCTTCACCCACTCCTTCATCAGCTCGACGGCGCGGTCGCCCGCCTCGATGTCGACGCCCGCTGTTCGGTAGGAAGCCGACGCGTAGCTGGCACCAGTCTCAGACATTGCCTGGGATCTTTCGGGTTGGTGAATACGAGATACGGGGACCGGCGCGGGGCCTACGGCCGGCGGATCGCGTCGGTCGCGGCCGTGGACGCGGGGCCCGCGGCCAGTTCCGTCTCCAGGAGCTGCTTGCCGAGGAGCTCCGGGTCGGGGAGGTCCATCGGGTACTCGCCGTCGAAGCAGGCGCGGCAGAGGTTCGGCTTGTCGATGGTCGTGGCCTCGATCATGCCGTCGATGGAGATGTAGGAGAGCGAGTCGGCCCCGAGGGAGGTGCCGATCTCCTCGACCGACATGCCGTTGGCGATCAGCTCCGCGCGGGTCGCGAAGTCGATGCCGAAGAAGCACGGCCACTTCACGGGCGGCGACGAGATCCGGATGTGGACCTCGGCGGCGCCCGCCTCGCGGAGCATCCGGACCAGGGCGCGCTGGGTGTTGCCGCGCACGATCGAGTCGTCGACGACGACCAGACGCTTGCCCTTGATGACTTCCTTGAGGGGGTTCAGCTTGAGACGGATGCCGAGCTGGCGGATCGTCTGCGAGGGCTGGATGAAGGTGCGGCCCACATAGGCGTTCTTCACCAGGCCGTTGCCGAACGGGATGCCGCTGGCCTCCGCGTAGCCGACGGCCGCGGGGGTGCCGGACTCCGGCGTCGCTATGACGAGGTCCGCCTCGACGGGTGCTTCCTTGGCGAGACGGCGGCCCATCTCCACCCGGGAGAGGTACACGTTCCGGCCGGCGATGTCCGTGTCGGGACGGGCCAGGTAGACGTACTCGAAGACGCAGCCCTTGGGCTTCGCTTCTGCGAATCGCGAGGTGCGCAGACCGTTCTCGTCGATGGCGACGAACTCGCCCGGCTCGATCTCGCGGACGAAGCTCGCGCCGCAGATGTCGAGCGCGGCGGACTCGGAGGCGACCACCCAGCCGCGCTCGAGCCGGCCGAGGACCAGCGGGCGGATGCCCTGCGGGTCACGCGCGGCATAGAGGGTGTGCTCGTCCATGAAGACGAGGGAGAAGGCGCCCTGGACCTGGGGCAGCACGGTGGCGGCGGCCTCTTCGATGGTCAGGGGCTTGCCGTCGGCGTCGACCTGGCCCGCGAGCAGCGCGGTCACGAGGTCGGTGTCGTTGGTGGCCGCCACCTGTGTGGCGCGGCCGTTCTCCTTGGGGAGTTCGGCGACCATCTCGGCGAGCTGCGCCGTGTTGACCAGGTTGCCGTTGTGGCCGAGCGCGATCGAACCGTGCGCGGTGGCGCGGAACGTCGGCTGGGCGTTCTCCCACACGGAGGCTCCGGTGGTCGAGTAGCGGGCGTGACCGACCGCGATATGACCTTGGAGTGAACCTAGGGAAGTCTCGTCGAAGACCTGGGACACGAGGCCCATGTCCTTGAAGACGAGGATCTGGGAGCCGTTGCTGACCGCGATTCCCGCGGATTCCTGACCCCGATGCTGGAGGGCGTAGAGCCCGAAGTACGTGAGCTTTGCGACCTCTTCGCCCGGAGCCCAGACACCGAAGACGCCACAAGCGTCCTGGGGGCCTTTCTCGCCGGGGAGCAGATCGTGATTGAGTCGACCGTCACCACGTGGCACGCCACCGAGTGTAGACGTGATCGACCACTGGTCCGAATTGGGGACAAGCGCTACTCGCGTTGACGAGGGGCCCGCACCCGGGGGCAGCGGGGGCGGTCCGGGGGCGGCATCACCCCTGTGTTGTCCGTCTGACCTGCACAGATGTCGACCGAGCCGGAGGTGGGCCGGGGCCCGCTCCGGTGTGACGTAGCTCGCGTCGGCCGACCGCTCCGCGGCCGCTCACGGGGCGGTGAGGCTGACGCCGGGGCCCTTGCCGTCGGACGGTTCGAGGGTGAGGCTGTCGCCGCGGATCGTGTAGCGGGCCTCGCCGGTGAGGACCGCGCGGAGCGTCTTCTCCACCTCGGCCGCCGGGCCGAAGCAGCCCATGCGGGTGCTGGTCAGCGGCCCGAAGGTGATGCGGTCGTCCCGGACGGTGGCCTTGGCGCGGCCGGTGTTGCAGCCGAGGCGGGCGTCGACGTGACCGTCCTTGTCGAACACCAGCCGGGCCCGGCCCTGCGCGGCCTTCGGCAGGGAACTCGTGGTGCCCTCCGACATCACTCCGGTGACCTGCCACTTCGTGCCGAACAGAGCGGTGTCGCGGCGCTTCACGAGCGTGACGGTGTCGCCGCCGGACCGGGTGAGCGTGAGCGTGTCGCCGCGGGCGCCGGCCTTGACGGTGTTCCGCTCGCCGAGGGCGCGGGCCAGCGTCTTCTCGAAGCTGCGCTGCCGCGCGTCGGAGCAGTACATCTCGGTGACCTGGGCACGGCCGAGGTCGACGCTGTCGCCGTCGACCCGCGCGTCGGCGTCGAAGTGGTTGCAGCCGTAGTTGCCGCGCACCCGCTCGTCGGAGACGAACTCGACGTACGCGCCGCCCGGCGCCTTCGTCGGGCGGCCGTCCACGGTCACGGTGTCCACGGACCAGTGGACGCCGGTCAGCTGGGTGCCGCCCGCCGTCACGGTCCCGGCCTGCTGTGTGCCGCAGGCCGTGACGGCTCCGAGGGCGGCCAGCGGCAGGACCGCGGCGAGCGGGAGTCGGGGGCCACGAGTGCTGTGTCGCGTGAACATGCCGATGGGACGGGTCCGGCCCCTCGATCGGTTCCGTCCCCGCGCTCGGTTCACCCCGGCGACGCGGGGGCGCGGGGCGCGGGCACCGCGGCCGGGCCGTGCCGTCACGCCATGATCGGCAGCAGCCCTTCGAGATCGGCCCGCTCGCCGCCGGCTCTGACGGCCGCGTCGTCGAGCGCGGCGCGCCAGGTCGTCCGGCCCGTCGCGAGGCGGAGCCAGGTGAGCGGGTCGGTCTCCACCACGTTGGGCGGGGTGCCGCGGGTGTGGCGCGGGCCGGCCACGCACTGGACGACGGCGAACGGCGGCACCCGCACCTCGGTGGACGCCCCCGGCGCCTTCTCGGCCAGGGCGTCCGCGAGGAACCGGACCGCGGCCGCGAGCAACTGCCGCTCGATCGGCAGCGCCAGCTCGGGCAGCGCGTCGTTCAGGTCGTCGGTGTGGACGGCGAGCTCGACGGCCCGGGTCACCAGCGCGCTGGTCAGGGTGATCGAGCCGACCCGGTGCGCCAGCGGGCGGCTGCCGTCGAGGCCGGCCGGGAAGTGGGCCTCGAGTCCCGCGGCCGTCTCGGCGTAGAGCTCGGTCAGCGAGGAACCGTCGGCCAGTGCGTGGACGCGGGCGTCGACCGCGGGGGCGGCGGGCGCGGTCCGCGCCGGGTAGTCCATGAGGGCCAGCTCGGCGCGGGCGGGCGGCGGCTCGGCAAGACCGCGCGTCAGCAGGCCGACGGCCATGGTGAAGTGCGCGGCGAGCTCCCGCACCGTCCAGTCCCCGAGCCGGGTCGGCGCCGCGAGCTGCTCCGGGCCGAGCCCCTCGACCGTCGTCCGCAGGGTCGCGAACTGGGCCAGTACGGCCGTCCTCAACTTCTCCACGTCGTACGAACGCTGACGTTTCCTGGATGTGCTCCGCTCGGCCATGCCCGTGACCCTACGCCCGCACCGCGAACCCGCTCAGGCCCTTTTCGACCAGGGCGAACGCCCGCTCGGCCCGCTCCACCGCGCCCCGGGCGACCTCGTCGCGCGCCGCGCCCGCGAGGATCCGGCGGTGGTTCTCGTTCATCAGCGCGCTGACCACGCCGGAGAGCTGCGACGCGGCGACGGCGGACAGCAGCGCGTCCCCGGTCTCCTCGGTGAGGACCCGGGTGGCGGCCTGCTCGCCCTGCACCGACCAGAGCAGTGCTCTGCGGGCGAGCGCGGGCGTGCGGTTGATCAGCTGGATGAGCGCCAGCTCGTTCCCCTGCTCGCTCAGGCCGATCGACGGGTCCCGGTCGGCGATCTTGCGGAGCACCATCGCGCGGACGGCGTCGACGGCTGAGCCTCCCCGCGGCCGCTCCTCGATCGCCCTCGCGAGGTCCTCGACGTGCTCCTCCATGGGGCCCATGAGGAGGTCTTCCTTGGTGCCGAAGTAGTTGAAGACCGTCATCTTCGAGACCTCGGCGGCCTCCGCGATCTGCGCGACGGAGACCTGGTCGAAGCCGTGCTCGAGGAACAGGTCGACGGCCGTGCGCCAGACCTTGAGCGCCGTCTGCTTCTTCTTGCGCTCGCGCAGCCCGAGTCCGTCGTCAGCCATGCCCGAACCGTACCAAGACAAAGTTTCGCCTCCACATATTTTTACTCCAGGCTAAATTTTAATCCGAGCCGAAAGATTGACTCAGTACATATTCTACGGGCACGGTGATGCCATGACCGAAACGACGGCACCGCCTTCCATGACCCCGCTCGCCCGGACCGTGGGCATGTTCGTCTGCCTGTTCACGATCGTCCTGGCCGTGCTCGACCTGCAGATCGTGTCGGCGGCCACCGTGCCGATCGTGCGCGACCTCGACCCGGCCCACGGGATCGACCGCTTCCCCTGGCTGGTCAGCGCCTTCGCCCTCGCATCCGCGGCGATGCTGCCGCTGTACGGCAAGCTCTGCGACACCCTCGGCGCCAAGCGCGTCTTCCTCGGTGCCGTCACCACCTTCCTGGTGGGCTCCGCCCTGTGCGGGCTGGCCCAGTCGATGAACGAGCTGATCGCGGCCCGCGCCGTCCAGGGCCTGGGCGGCGGCGGCCTCATGAGCGTGACGATGGTCGTGATCGCCCACCTCAAGGACCCCGACGAGACGGGCACCGGCAAGGGCGGCGGGATCGGCGGCATCGTCGCCGGCGGCGGCATGGCGCTCGGCCCCTGGCTCGGCGGCGTGCTCACCGACCACGCGAGCTGGCGCTGGATCTTCTACGTCAACCTGCCGCTCGGCCTCGCCGTCCTCGTCACCGGCGCTCTCGTCCTCAAGCTGCCCGACCGCCCGGTGCGCCGCCCCCTCGACTGGACCGGCGCCGCACTCGCCGCCGCCTTCTCCACCGCCCTGCTGCTCGCCACCGACTGGGGCGGCAAGGAGTACGCCTGGAGCTCCCCGGAGATCATCGGCCTGCTGTGCGCGGCCGCGCTGGGCCTCGGCCTCTTCGTCCGGCGCCAGGCCACCGCGGCCGAACCGCTGCTTCCCCTCTCCCTCTTCCGCATCCCCGAGCTGCGCTGGGGCTTCGCCGTCCAGGGCATCACCGGCGCCGCGATGATGTGCGCGATCTACTACGTCCTCGTCTATCTCCAGGTGGCCCGGGGCCTGTCCAGCTCCGACGCCGGCCTGTACCTGCTGCCGATGGCCGTCGGCATGACGGCCTCCGGTCTCGCCACCGGCCGCACGGCCCTCTCGGCGCGGACCTTCACGCTCTCGGGGACGCTCACCATGACCGGCGTCTTCGTCCTCCTCGCCACGACGCTCACCCCCGACACCTCCCTGTGGCTGATCCGCGCCGAACTGCTGCTCGCGGGCGTCGCCTTCGGCCAGCTCATCGGCCAGCTCGTCTTCCTCGTGCAGAACGCGGCGCCCCGCCCCCTCCTCGGCGTCGCCACGACCGGCATCCGCTTCTTCCAGACGCTGGGCAACGCCCTCGGCGCCGCCGTGTTCGGCACCGTCCTCTTCCGCCTCCTCGACACCGACGTGAACGCCATCCCGGCCCTGCACGGTGCCCAACACGCCGCCGCCGTCCAGGACTTCGTCCACGCCACCAGCACCGTCTTCTGGTGCGGAGCCGCCGTGATGCTCCTCGCGGCGACCCTCGCGACCCGGCTCCCCCGGCGTCCTGAGCGGGCGGCAGCACCGGCACAGGCACAGGCGCCAGCACCGGCAGCACTGGCCCCGGAGTCGACCCGTGCCACCCGGATCGGCACCGGCCACTGACGCAGGCGGCGTCAGCCTCTGCGCTCCTCGCGGGCCGGGGTCCCGGAGTCCGCGAGGAGCTCCTCGTCCACCGAGAACGTCTCCCGGCCCGCCGGCACCCCCACACTCCGCCACCGGAACGGCAGGCCGACGGCCGCGTCCAGGTCCGGGGCGTCCATCAGCTGGAAGTGGACGTGCGGCTCCGTCGAGTTCCCCGAGTTGCCGCACCGGGCCAGCACCTGGCCGGCCCGGACCCGGTCGCCGGGGCGCACCCGCAGGGAGCCGCGCTGCAGATGGGCGTACATCGCGTACCCGCCGTCGCCCAGCTCAAGGACCACGTGGTTGCCCACGATCCAGCCGGCGCCGCCCAACTCCCGTATCGCCCCCTCCACGAGCATCAGACAGACCAGCGCCGGGCCCGAGTTACGGCTCAGATGGTCGCGGCGCCAGTCCGAGGCATGGACCACGGTGGCGTCGGCGACGGCGTGCACGGTGGCGCCGAAGGCGGGGAACGCCGCCGGACGCCGCACCAGGGGCCAGACCGCCGCGAACGCGGGCCGGTCACCCGGCGCGCCCTCGGCCACGATGTCGATCGCGTACGACTGCCCGTACGCGTGCGTGCCGTGGCTCGGCACCTTGTCCGCCGGGCTGTTGAGCGCGGTCCAGCGGCCGCGCACCGGCGGGTCCACCACGATCTCCTCCCGCCCGGCGGCACCGGCCCGGGGCCCGGTCCGGCCCATGGCGGTGCCGATCACGAGGGCGAGGCCGAGCGGCACGAACGCCGCGGCCCACGGCAGGGGCCAGCCGTCGAAGAAGTCCCCGACGACCATGGCCAGAAAGGTCAGTTGAAGCAGGCGGTAGAGCACCATCGCTGTCTTGCGTACGGACATGACTCCCCCAAGTCGTGATGCGTGTCGTCGGTGTCAGGCCGGTCGGGCCGCCGTCAGCGCCACAAGGAGCGGCACGACGCGCGCCGCAGGCACCTCGTAGCGTCCGCGGCCCGCCGACCGGAGCCAGCCGGCCGCGGTCAGCTGGCGCAGGTGGTGGTAGATCTGGCCGCTCGTCCCCACCTCGTCGAGTGCGGCGAGCTCGGTCGCCGAGGTGTGGCCGGAGAGGACCTCTCTCAGCAGGCGCAGCCGCAGGCCGTGCCCGAGCGCGGCGAAGGTGTCGGCCACCTCGGTCCAGTCGGAGGCCAGCAGCTCGTCGGTCACCGCGCCGTACTGCCACTCGTACTCCCGGCCTCTCTCCCTTCCTCTCTCCCTTCCTCCCTCTCTTCCGTGAGGCTCCTCAGACCCCTCGGCCCCGTCAGACCTCTCGGACCCGTCGAGCCCGCCGTCCGGCCCGGTGCGCGCGCCGGTCGCCGGCAGCCGCACCGCTCCGGTGAACAGCACGCCGCCGCCCGCCACCTCGGCGAGCTGCTCCTTCAGTCCCTCCAGCGCCCAGAACGTGCCGGCCGGCACGCTCGCGGGCCCCGCGGAACCGCCCTCCAGCGCGTCGAGACGCCGCTCCAGCTCGCTGACGCGCTGCTCCAGAGCCCGGTCACGCTCCCGAGGCCCGTCCCGATGCTGTTCCCGACTCGCCATACATCGAGATTACGTAATTACGTAGAACCCGACAACCCCTCGTTCGGGGGACACGACAAAGCCCCCGCCCGGATCGGGCGGGGGCTTCGGGAGCCCGGCGGAAGCCGGTCGGCTCAGGCCAGCAGCTCCGGGATCGTGTTCTCGTGCGCGTCCCGCAGCTCGGCCAGCGACAGGGCGAACTCACCCTGTACGTCGACCACCGCGCCCTCGCCGGAACCGTCCACGACACCGATGCGGGTGACGGGCAGACCCCGCGCACCGCACATGTCGTTGAACCGCAGCTCCTCGCTGCGCGGCACCGCGACGACCGCACGACCGGCCGACTCGGAGAACAGGAGCGTGAACGCGTCGAGCCCGTCCGGGACGACCAGACGCGCGCCCTTGCCGCCGAGCAGCGCCGACTCGACCACGGCCTGGACCAGGCCGCCGTCGGACAGGTCGTGCGCGGAGTCGATCATGCCGTCGCGCGACGCGGAGATCAGGATCTCGCCCAGCAGCCGCTCGCGCTCCAGGTCCACCTTCGGCGGCAGTCCGCCGAGGTGCTCGTGGACCACCTGCGACCAGGCCGAACCGCCGAACTCCTCGCGCGTGTCACCGAGCAGGTAGAGGAGCTGGCCCTCTTCCTGGAAGGCGACCGGGGTGCGCCGGGCGACATCGTCGATGACGCCGAGCACGGCCACGACCGGGGTCGGGTGGATGGCCGCCTCACCGGTCTGGTTGTACAGCGACACGTTGCCACCGGTCACCGGGGTGCCCAGCTGGAGACAGCCGTCGGCGAGACCGCGCACGGCCTCGGCGAACTGCCACATGACGGCCGGGTCCTCGGGCGAACCGAAGTTCAGGCAGTCGGACACCGCGAGGGGCTTGGCGCCGGTCGTGGCGACGTTGCGGTACGCCTCCGCCAGCGCGAGCTGCGCGCCCGTGTACGGGTCGAGCTTCGCGAAGCGGCCGTTGCCGTCCGTCGCGATGGCGACGCCGAGGCCGGACTCCTCGTCGATGCGGATCATGCCCGAGTCCTCGGGCTGCGCCAGCACCGTGTTGCCCTGCACGAAGTGGTCGTACTGCGAGGTGATCCACTTCTTGGACGCCTGGTTCGGCGAGGAGACGAGCGCGAGGACCTGCTGCTTCAACTCGTCGCCGGAGGCCGGGCGGGCCAGCTTGTTCGCGTCGTCCGCCTGGAGCGCGTCCTGCCACTCGGGGCGGGCGTACGGGCGCTCGTAGACCGGGCCGTCGTGGGCGACGGTGCGCGGGTCGACGTCGACGATCTTCTCGCCGTGCCAGAAGATCTCCAGCCGGTCGCCGTCGGTGACCTCACCGATGACGGTGGCGATGACGTCCCACTTCTCGCAGATCTCGAGGAAGCGGTCGACCTTCGACGGCTCCACCACGGCGCACATGCGCTCCTGCGACTCGCTCATGAGGATCTCCTCGGGAGAGAGCGTGGAGTCGCGCAGCGGTACGTCGTCCAGCTCGACGCGCATACCGCCCGAGCCGTTCGACGCCAGCTCGGAGGTCGCGCAGGAGATCCCGGCCGCGCCGAGGTCCTGGATGCCGACGACGAGCTTCTCGGCGAAGGCCTCCAGGGTGCACTCGATGAGGAGCTTCTCCTGGAAGGGGTCTCCGACCTGCACGGCGGGGCGCTTGGACGGCTTGGCGTCGTCGAAGGTCTCGGAGGCCAGGATCGAGGCGCCGCCGATGCCGTCGCCGCCCGTGCGGGCGCCGTACATGATGACCTTGTTGCCCGCGCCGGACGCCTTGGCGAGGTGGATGTCCTCGTGCCGCATCACGCCGATGGCACCGGCGTTGACCAGCGGGTTGCCCTGGTAACAGGCGTCGAAGACGACCTCGCCGCCGATGTTGGGCAGGCCCAGGCAGTTGCCGTAGCCGCCGATGCCGGCCACGACGCCGGGAAGGACCCGCTTGGTGTCGGGGTGGTCGGCGGCGCCGAAGCGCAGCGGGTCCACGACCGCGACCGGGCGCGCGCCCATCGCGATGATGTCGCGCACGATGCCGCCCACGCCCGTGGCCGCGCCCTGGTAGGGCTCCACGTAGGACGGGTGGTTGTGCGACTCCACCTTGAAGGTGACGGCGTAGCCCTGGCCGACGTCCACGACGCCCGCGTTCTCCCCGATGCCGACGAGCATGGCGTCGGACTGCGGGGCCTTCTCGCCGAACTGGCGCAGGTGCACCTTGGACGACTTGTACGAGCAGTGCTCGGACCACATGACCGAGTACATGGCGAGCTCGGCGCCGGTCGGGCGGCGGCCGAGGATCTCCACGACCCGCTCGTACTCGTCCTTCTTCAGGCCGAGTTCGGCCCAGGGGAGCTCGACGTCGGGGGTCTTGCTCGCGTTCTCTACGGTGTCGAGGCTCATGAGGCGGCGACCAGCTTCTTGAGGATCGAGGTGAAGAAGGGGAGGCCGTCGGTGCGGCCGGACCCGATGAGGGGCTCGACGGCGTGCTCCGGGTGCGGCATCAGACCGACGACGTTGCCCGCCGCGTTCGTGATGCCGGCGATGTCACGGAGCGAGCCGTTCGGATTGGTGTCCAGGTACCGGAAGACGACGCGGCCCTCCGCCTCCAGCTCGTCGAGCGTGCGCTCGTCGGCGACGTACCGGCCGTCCATGTTCTTCAGCGGGATGTGGATCTCCTGGCCCGCCTCGTAGTCGGACGTCCAGGCGGTGCCCGCGTTCTCCACCCGCAGCTTCTGGTCGCGGCAGATGAAGTGCAGGTGGTCGTTGCCGAGCATCGCGCCGGGGAGCAGGTGGGCCTCGGTGAGGACCTGGAACCCGTTGCAGATGCCGAGGACCGGCAGGCCCGCCCTCGCCTGGTCGATCAGCGTCTCCATGACGGGCGAGAAGCGCGAGATGGCGCCCGCGCGCAGGTAGTCGCCGTAGGAGAAACCGCCGGGCAGGACGACCGCGTCGACCTGCTTCAGATCCTTGTCCTTGTGCCACAGGGCCACCGGCTCGGCGCCGGCCAGACGGATCGCGCGCTGGGTGTCCCTGTCGTCGAGGGAACCCGGAAAGGTGACGACGCCAATACGAGCGGTCACTTTTCGGCCCCCACCGCGGGCTCTTCGATCTTGACGGTGAAGTTCTCGATCACGGTGTTGGCGAGGAAGGTTTCCGCCAGCTCGTGGATACGGGCGAGGGCGGCGTCATCCACCGGCCCGTCCACTTCGAGCTCGAAACGCTTTCCCTGACGTACGTCGGAGATGCCGTCGAAACCGAGGCGCGGCAGCGCACGCTGCACCGCCTGGCCCTGGGGGTCGAGGATCTCCGGCTTGAGCATGACGTCGACTACGACGCGTGCCACTGGCACTCCCGGTGTGTGGTGCTGAGCAGGTCCGTTCAGCGTACCCGCCCAAATCTTCTACTCGCGTAGACAGTAGGAAGCTACGAGAGCCGCGTCACGTCCCGGCAACGACATGAGATCTGCACGGAAAATTGCGGGAAAACCCGAGCGGGGCGCGCGGATAAGCGGGACGGTGGACCCCCGGCAAGACACGCGGAGGTTTTCAATTGGGCTTCCCAGTGCAATGCCATGCAGGGTAAAAAGGAAATACCAACGGCTGGACAGTCGACATCACCGCACGTCAAAGCGGGATGCCGGACGAAGGGACCGATATTCGTGGCGCAGCGTGTCGTGGTCACTCTCTTTGACGACATCGACGGCGGAGAAGCGGCGGAAACGGTGGTCTTCGGTCTCGACGGCAAGTCGTACGAGATCGACCTGAACCAAGCCAATGCGAAAAAGCTCCGCAAGGTCCTCGCCCCGTACCTCCAGGCCGGGCGCAAGCAGGCCGGCGCCGGAGGCAGGCCTCCCAGGGCCCTGACCTCGTACAAGCACACGGCGCTGAGCCCCGACCCGGCCGCCGTGCGCGCCTGGGCCCGCTCGCACCGGCTCGACGTGCCCCCGCGCGGGCGGATCCCGAAGCGGGTCTACGAGGCCTTCGCCGAGGCCAACTGAGCGGGCGGGCCCGGCGACCGCACCCCGCGCCGCAGCCCCGCGCACCCGCCCGCACCCCTCCGTCAGGAGCCCCCCGGGACAACCGACTTGCGCTGCACCCCCGCGAGTCGGCTAGAGTCTGGAGCACGCCGAGGGGCAAGGCCGAAAAGCCGCACCTCACGGAGTACATGCGGGTGTAGTTCAGTAGTAGAACATCCCCCTTCCAGGGGGAAGGCGCAGTGTGCAATTCCTGTCACCCGCTCCGCATCGCGTACCGACCACCTCTCGGGGTGCGGTAGGCTGGTGCTCGCGCCGATCGGTGAGAGCCGGTCGGAGGCAATGCGAACGTAGCTCAGTTGGTAGAGCGCAACCTTGCCAAGGTTGAGGTCGCGAGTTCGAACCTCGTCGTTCGCTCCATTTCCGGAAGCCCCGGGTCCACAAGGATCCGGGGCTTCCGGCGTTCCCGGGGACCGCGTCCTGACATTTGTCATACGGGTCGATGACAGCGCGCACTGCCGAACCGCCCGCACCGCCCCGAAGCTGAAGACATGACCAGCAACGAGCGCGTGATCGACGTCACTGATCTGCGCCGCGTGTACGGGGACGGCAAGCGCGGCACTTTCGAGGCCGTGCGCGGAGTCAGCTTCTCCGTGGGCCGCGGCGAACTCTTCGCCCTACTCGGTACCAACGGCGCGGGAAAGACCTCCACCGTGGAACTGCTCGAAGGGCTCGCGGCGCCCGCAGGCGGGCAGGTCCGGGTGCTCGGGCACGACCCGCGCACCGAACGCGACCTGGTGCGGCCGCGGATCGGCGTGATGCTCCAGGAGGGCGGGTTCCCCAACGAACTGAGCGTCCTCGAGACCACCCGGATGTGGGCCGGCTGCACCAGCGGCGCCCGCCCGGTCGACGAGGCCCTGGAGATGGTCGGGCTCACCGGCCGCGCCCCGGTCCGCGTCAAGCAGCTGTCCGGCGGCGAGAAGCGGCGGCTCGACCTCGCACTCGCCCTCATCGGCCGCCCCGAGGTGCTCTTCCTCGACGAACCGACCACCGGACTCGACGCCGAGGGCCGCCAGGAGACCTGGAACCTGGTCCGCGCCCTGCGCGCCGAAGGCACCACCGTGCTGCTGACCACGCACTACCTGGAGGAGGCCGAGGAGCTCGCCGACCGGCTCGCCATCCTCCACGAGGGACGGATCGCCGCCGCCGGCACCGTCGACGAGGTCGTCGCCGCCCAGCCCTCGCACATCTCCTTCGAGCTGCCCCAGGGGTACTTCGTGGGCGATCTGCCGCCGCTCGACCGGCTCGGCGTGAGCGGGCACGAGGTCGTCGGCGCCACCGTGCGGCTGCGCACCGCCGAACTCCAGCGGGCCGCGACCGGACTGCTCGTCTGGGCCCGGGACGCGGGCGTGGAGCTGCGCCGGCTCGACGTGCGGGGCGCCTCGCTCGAGGAGGCGTTCCTGCGGATCGCGCGGGACGCGAAGCAGGAGGCCGCTCCCCGGGGCGGCGTACGGGAGAAGGAGATGGCGCTGTGAGCACCGCGACGATGACGACCACCCCGGCGGGCCGGCTGCGCGCCCTCGGCCGGGCCGAACTCACCCTGCTCGGGCGGAGCAAGGGCGTCCTGTTCACCGCCCTGTTCGTGCCGCTCGTCCTGCCGCTGAGCCTGCGCGCCTCGCTCACCGAGGACCGGCTGGAGGGCACCGGACTCGACGTCGGGACCGTCGTCGTGTCCTCGGCGATGGGCTTCTCCCTGCTCTTCGCGGTCTACTCGGCGCTCGTCAGCGTCTACGCCGCGCGCCGCGAGGAGCTCGTCCTCAAGCGGCTGCGCACCGGAGAGCTGCGCGACGCCGAGATCCTCGCCGGCGCCGCCCTGCCGTCGGCCGCGATCGGACTGCTGCAGTGCCTCGTCCTGGCCGCGGCCTGCGTCCTGGCCCTCGACGCGGGGGCGCCCGACGCGCCGCAGCTCGTGATCGTGGGCCTGCTGCTCGGACTGCCGCTGTGTGCGGCGCTCGCCGCACTGACCACGGTGATGAGCCGCAGCGTCGAGAGCGCGCAGGTGGCCGCGATGCCGCTGATGCTCCTCACGATGTTCGGCTCGGGCTCGTTCGTCCCGCTCGAACTGCTGCCGGACAAGCTGGCGTCGGTGTGCGAGCTGCTGCCGCTCACCCCGGTGCTCACGCTGCTCCGCGGCGGCTGGAACGGCGGACTGTCCGGGGCCGACACGCTCCAGGCGCTCCTGACGGCGGTGGCCTGGCTGGTGCTCGCGGTGTTTGCTGTACGACGGTGGTTCCGCTGGGAACCGCGGCACTGACGGACGGAGGGGATGCGGTGAGCCGGATGCGCTGGCGGGACCGGAGCAAGGTCGAGCGGGTCGAGTGGCAGAGCAGGTTCACCCTGCGCGTCATCACCTGGGTGTTCTTCCTGACCTGGTCGGGGCTCGGCCTCATCGGCAGCGTCCGGCACGACCGCACCTCCTACGTGCTCAGCATCGGCCTGATGGTCGTCAACGTGGCCCAGTGCCTGCTCGCCGACCGGCACACCAACCTCGCCCTCGACCAGTACCTCGGCCGGGTCCGGGTGCCCCGGGCGCTGACCGCCACGGCCGGCTCGCTCGTCGTCGTCGCGCTCGGCCTGATCGCCGCGCTGGCCGCCACCGGCAGCATCAAGCACGGGCTGATCGCCATGCCGCTGACGTTCGCGCCGATGCCGTTCAGCGGTCCGTACGCGCTCCAGGTGCCGCCCCGCACATTCCTGCGGCGGGGTGCCGTGTGCGCAGTGGTGGTGATCGCGGCGGCCGCCGTGATCGTCCGCCCGTCGGGCGGCTGGTTCGCGGGCGTCGCGCTGATGCTCGCCGTCGCCGCGGCCCTGTCGCTGCTCTGCTTCCGGTGCAGCGCCTGGAACCTCCTGGTCATGTGGGAGTCCGAGCACGCCCGCGAGGTCGAGGCGCGGCTCGCGGTCGCCGAGGAGCGGCTGCGGTTCGGCCGCGACCTGCACGACGTGATGGGCCGCAACCTGTCCGTCGTCGCCCTCAAGAGCGAACTCGCGGTGCAGCTGGCCCGGCGCGGCCGGACCGAGGACGCCGTCGCCCAGATGACCGAGGTGCAGCGCATCGCGCAGGAGTCGCAGAAGGAGGTCCGCGAGGTCGTCCGCGGCTACCGGGCGGCCGACCTCGGTGCGGAACTGGCGGGCGCCCAGGGCGTGCTGGGCGCCGCCGGGATCACGTGCACGGTCACCGGCACGGCCCCCGGGCTGCCGTCCGACGTGCAGTCGGCGCTCGGCTGGGTCGTACGCGAGGCGACGACCAACGTGCTGCGGCACGGCGACGCGAAGGCCTGCCGGGTGACACTCGCGGCCGGCCCCGAGGACGTGGTCCTCACGGTGGAGAACGACGGGGTCGCCGCGGCCGGCGGCGGACGGGCGGGGACAGGACTCGCGGGACTGCGGGAGCGGCTCGCCAAGGTGGCGGGGACGCTGGAGGCGGGTGTGGTGGACGAAGGAGTGTTCCGGGTGGTGGCGAGCGTTCCGGTCGGACGGGACCGGACGGACGGGCCGGGCACCGGCGAGGACGACGGCGACCCGACGGACACGGCGGACACGGGTCAGGACCGGGCGGACGCAGGTCAGGACCGGGCGGACGGAGCGGTGGGCGCCGCGCCGTCCGCCCGGTCCGGGCAGGCCGAGCGGACCGGGCAGGCCGAGCGGACCGGTGCCGCGCGACGGAGGGACGGCGGGCGATGAGTGTGCGGGTGCTGCTCGCCGACGACGAGCATCTGATCCGCGGCGCGCTCGCCGCGCTGCTCGCCCTGGAGGAGGACCTGACCGTGGTCGCCGAGGCCGCGAGCGGGCCCGAGGCGCTGGCCATGGCCCGCGCCCACGCGCCGGACGTCGCCGTGCTCGACCTGCAGATGCCGGGCCTCGACGGTGTGAGGGTGGCCACAGCGCTGCGCGCGGAGCTGCCCGGGTGCCGGACGATGATCGTCACCAGCCACGGGCGCCCCGGGCATCTGAAGCGGGCCCTCGCCGCGGGCGTGCGCGGGTTCGTGCCGAAGACGGTGAGCGCGCAGCGGCTGGCGGAGATCATCCGTACCGTGCATGCCGGGAACCGTTACGTGGACCCGGAGTTGGCGGCCGACGCGATCTCCGCCGGGGACTCGCCGCTGACCGCGCGGGAGGCGGAGGTGCTCGAGCTCGCGGCGGACGGGGCGCCCGTCACCGAGATCGCCGAGCGGGCCGCGCTGTCCCAGGGGACCGTGCGCAACTACCTCTCGTCGGCGGTCTCCAAGCTCGGCGCCGAGAACCGGCACGCGGCGGTGCGGATCGCGCGCGAGCGAGGTTGGGTATAGTAGGCGTCGCACTTCGGGCCGCAGGGCCTGCGGAGCAGCCTGCGAACGTAGCTCAGTTGGTAGAGCGCAACCTTGCCAAGGTTGAGGTCGCGAGTTCGAACCTCGTCGTTCGCTCCACACGAAAGGCCCCGGTCACCGACCGGGGCCTTTCGCCGTTCCCACGGGCCTTTCGCCGACCTACAGGGTCCAGGCCGTGCCGGTCAGGAGCTCGTACGCCTCGATGTACTTGGCGCGGGTCGCGGCGACGACCTCGTCCGGCAGGGCCGGCGGCGGCTGCTCGCCCGTGCGGTCCCAGCCGGAGGCCGGCGACGTCAGCCAGTCCCGCACGAACTGCTTGTCGTAGCTGGGCTGCGCGCGGCCCGGCTGCCACTGGTCGGCCGGCCAGAAGCGCGAGGAGTCCGGGGTGAGGACCTCGTCGGCGAGGACGAGCGTGCCGTCCTGGCCGAAGCCGAACTCGAACTTGGTGTCGGCGAGGATGATGCCGCGCTCGCGCGCGATGTCCCGGGCCCGGCCGTACACGTCGAGCGTCGCGCGGCGCAGCCGCTCGGCGGTGTCCGCGCCGACCTGGCGGACCACCTCCTCGTACGACACGTTCTCGTCGTGCTCGCCGACCTCGGCCTTCGTCGCGGGCGTGAAGATCGGCTCGGGGAGCTCGGAGCCGTCCTCGAGGCCCTCGGGCAGCGCGATGCCGCAGACGGTGCGGGACTGCCGGTACTCGGCCAGGCCGGAGCCGGTGAGGTAGCCGCGGGCGACCGCCTCGACGGGGACCATGTCGAGGCTGCGGCAGACCAGGGTGCGGCCGGCCCAGTCGGCGGGGGCGCCGGCCGGCAGCTCCTGCGAGATGACGTGGTGCGGGATCAGGTCCTTCAGCCGGTCGAACCACCACAGCGAGAGCTGCGTGAGGACCTTGCCCTTGTCCGGGATCGGGGTCGGCAGCACCCAGTCGTAGGCCGACATGCGGTCGGTGGCGACCATGACCAGGTCACCCGCGTCGTTGCGGTACAGGTCCCGCACCTTGCCGGTGTGGAGATGCACCAGACCCGGCACCTCCACGGGCTCGGGCTTTTCGACGAATCCGGACACGGTTCCTCCCCGTTGTTCTGTACGAGTGGTTCCGATTCTCCCGTACCGGGGGACCGGATCCGGCCACGGGGCCGTGCGGCCGGCCGTGGGCTCAGTCTCGTTTGCAGATACGGTCCAGCAGGTTCGCCGTCGCGCGCTGGATCCTCGGGTCGATGTGCCCGGGCCGGTCCAGGGCCGGGGACCAGGCGAACGTCCCGGAGGCGAAGACCAGCGCGCCCGACGGCGCGCGGTACAGCGACGTCTCCTGGTGGCGGCGGGCGCGGTCGCCGTCCCGGTAGGGGGAGTGGGCCAGCAGGATGCGGTCCTGGTGCTCGGGCAGGGCGGTGCGCGGGAAGTAGCGGTCGGCCTCGCCGGCCACCAGGCCGTCGACCTCGTCGCCCTCGTGGGCGCCGGTGGCCTCCCACAGCCAGTGGTCCGCGTTCCGCACGACGAGCGGGTGCGGCTCGGGGACGCGGCCCGCGTACTGGATGCCGAGGAGCTGCTGCTCGGGCCGGTCGATCTCGCGCCACAGCGTCGGCTTGCCGGGGCCTCTGCGCTTGCGGCAGGTCAGCAGCCCGTCGGGCACGCCGGACGCGGACGGGCCCAGCTCGACCTGCCAGTACATCGTGTTCGCCGAGAGGAAGACGAGGGACGTGCCGTGCTCGCGGGCCCGCTCGGTGGTCCGCCGCATGCTCGCCGACCAGTACTCGTCGTGGCCGGGGAAGACCAGGCCGCGGTAGCGGGTGGGGTCGACGCGGCCGGCGTGCAGGTCGCGGGTGTCGGCGTACGCCAGGTCGTAGCCGTAGCGCTCGGCCCAGCGGATGAAGTCGTAGGCGTGCCCGACGTGCAGGGGCAGTCCCGCGCCCGCGTACGGGCGGTCGAAGGACACCGTGTGGGCGGCCTCGCTCTCGCCGAGGAGCCGGCCCTCCTCGTCCCACGCGTGGTAGAGGCTCGCGCCGCTGCGGCCGTCCTCCGGGTAGAGGTTGTACGCCTGCCAGGTGATGTCCGGCAGGAGGAGCAGCAGGTCGGCGGGCTCGCTGTCGCGGACGGTGAAGGGGATGTGCGAGCGGTAGCCGTCGACGGTGGTCAGGACGGCGACGTACGCCCCCACGTTCCAGTACGACGGGATCTGCAGGCGCCAGGACAGCCACCAGTGGTGGCAGGAGACCGTGCGGTCGACGATCAGCGGCGCCGGCTGCACGATCCCCGACAGCCGCGGGCTCGTGGTGATCTTGGCGGCGCCGTCGCCGCCGTAGTGCCCGATGCGGTAGACGTCCACGGTGAACTGCTGGGGCGGGTCGACCGTGATGTGGAAGTCGATCGCCTCGCCGGGCGCGGCCGCTCCGGTGGAGGTGAAGCCCTTGATCTGGCGGTGCACGTCGTCGGCCGTGCGCGGGCCGCCCGTGCGCGGGACGGGGATCGGGGCGCTGCTGGTGGCGCCCGGCTGCGGGGCGTGGTCCACGTACCAGGGGACGACCTGGCCCGTGTCGTCGAAGTAGTGCTCGCTGCCGCGCAGCCAGGGCAGCGGGCCCTGGCCGAACGGGTCGGACACCGCGTGCGCCATCGCGCCGGACTCCCAGCGGGGCGTGCGCGGCCTCGGCGGGGCGGGGTCGTGATGCCGCCGCTCCGGCTCGTCCCCGGTGACCGCGCTGTCCCGCCCCATGGCTCGCCCCTCCCTCGCTCCCCCGAGATCGGCCGGTTGGCGGATGGTGTGTCCGCGACCGGTCCCAGCACATCACATTACGCACGCACTCCGTCACCGTTCGTCGCGAATTGACGAGAGTGGAACGTTTCCCTCCGGGCGCCGCGCGGGTCGGCCGGACCCCCGCGCACCCCGGCAGCGGACCCCGCGCGCCCCGTCACACGAGACGTACGGGCTTCTCCGGACGGATGCCGAGACCGGCCAGCCAGCCTCGGAGCGGGACCGGGTCGCCGTCCTCCACCAGGCTCAGGACGCGCGGCGCGAGATCGGCCGCCCGCTCCCCGTCGACCAGCAGCGCCGGGCCGTCCAGCCAGTCGAGGCCGGGGACGGCGCCCGCCGCGTCGACCGCGGCGCAGCAGACCATCGCGGTCACGTGGTCGGTGAGCAGCTCGCGCCCGGTGCGCGGCGGCTGCAGCGGGAACAGCGGCAGCGCGCCCTCGTCCCACAGCGCGCCGTCCGGGCCCTGGCCGGCCGCGGGCGCGGGCGGCGCGGGGCGGGCCTGCTCCTCCCGGGCCAGCTCGGCGCCGAGACCCGTGCCGAGGGCCTCGACCTCGGGGCGCTGCGCCTCGTCGTCGTCCTCGGCCTCCGGTGCCGGGGCCGGCGTCGGGGCCGGGTCGGCGGCGGGCGCCGCGGACGGGTCGGCCGCCAGATGCTCGATGACCCGGGCCAGCGTCGGCCCCTCGGGAGCACCGGCCGGGTCGGGGCCGAGCACGCCCAGGGTGTCCAGGACCCGGTGCAGCCGTGCGGCGTCCGTGCGCCACTTCCGGTCGACGACCTCGTCCGGGTACTCCTGCCAGTCGACCGGCGCCCAGTCCGGGCCGGGCTCGGCGGGCACCCCGTGGAACAGGCGGGCGGCGAGCAGCGAGGCCGCCTCGTCGACGAGGCCGGGCTCCTCCAGGAGATCGCAGGCGGGGCGCTCGCCGAGCCGGGAGGCGAAGGCGCCGCTCTGGGCCGCGAGGCGGTCCCGGCGCGACAGCTCGGTCAGGGCGGCGACCACGCCCGCGTCGAGGGCCGAGGGCCAGCGGCCCATCCGCCAGGCGGGCAGCGCGACCCGCGTGAGCAGCCGGTCCCAGCCCGCGTAGGCGAGGCCCACCTGCTCCTGGGCGACGATCCGCAGTCCGTAGTCCACGGCCTGGGCGCGCTCCGCGGCCGCCGCGGCGACCCCGCGCTCCATCTCCCCGGCGTGCAGCCGGCAGCCGCTGAGCATCAGGCGGGCGATCCGGCCGACCCCGCCGAGGACGGCGCGGCCGAGGGGGCCACGGCCGGGTGCGGCGGCGACGGCCACCGCGGCGTCCAGACCGCGCACGAACCGGCGGGCCGCCGCTATGTCCGGGTGGGCCGACGGGCCGGTGCCCGCGACGACCGGCGCGAGGACGGCACGCAGCTCTCCCACCCGCATCCACCACAGGAAGGGGGAGCCGATGACGAGGACGGGGGCCACGCTCGCCCGGGCCTCGCCGGTGTCCTCCCCGGATATCCGGCGGCCGGGACGGGGCGGGCCGTGCGCGGGGTGCGTGCGGTCCTCCAGCCAGCTGTCGCAGTCCGGGGTGAGGGCTATCGCCGAGGGCGCCGGCACGTCGAGCCGGTCGGCCAGGTCCCGCACGAGGCGGTACAGATCGGGGGCGGTCTCCTCGGCGACCGGGACCGTCGGACTGACGGCGGGCCTGGCCCGCGCCACGACGAGCGCGACCCCGGCGGCCACGAGCAGCACCGCCACGGCGCACACGGTCACGACCACACGGGCCGCGTCCCATCCCGTGCCCGTCAGCCGGCCCATGGCGCCGCCCGCGAGCAGGATCACCGAGGCGGCCGCGGGCAGCAGCGCCACGGCCGTCGCCCTGCTGCGGACCCGCAGCACGGCGAGCGCCCGGGAACGCGCCGTCCGCGCACCCGCCTCCGCACCCATACCGGACACGATCGATGTCACCCCCTGCTGGCTGTGCCTGTCGCCCGGCCGAAGGCTCGCGCCCACGGCAGGACCCTGGTGGCGTTGCTCACTCCCCCACTGTGGCACCCGCCACTGACATCGCAATGCCGGTGGTCCGTCTGGTTCTGTCCGGTCTCGCGGATGCCCGAACTCCGTGCGCCGCACCATAGTTGGGCACTGCGGCAACGTCAGCCGGATGGGTCAGCGGTCACTCGATGGAATGGCTTTGGGCAAAGGTGGCTGACATGACGGGGCCGGGCGGAGAAGGAACACCTTCTCCGCCCGGCCCTGTTCTCGTCCGTCCGCGGCTGCGCGCCTCAGCTGTCGGCGGCCGCCTTCGCGGCGATGTCCGTACGGTGCTGGGACCCGTCGAGGCCGATGCGGGCCACGGCGGTGTACGCGCGCTCGCGGGCCTGCCCGAGGTCGCGGCCGGTCGCCGTGACGGACAGGACGCGGCCGCCGGCGCTGAGCACCGGGCCGTCGGCCTCGGCCCCGTCCCGCTTCGTCCCGGCGTGCAGGACGTACGCGTCGGGTGCATCCTGGGCCGCCACGTCGTCGAGCCCGGTGATCGGGTCGCCGGTGCGCGGGGTGCCCGGGTAGTTGTGCGAGGCGATGACCACGGTGACGGCGGCGTCGTCGCTCCAGCGCAGCGGCTCGAGGTCGGCCAGCGTGCCGGTCGCGGACGCGAGCAGGACACCGGCCAGCGGGGTCTGCAGGCGGGCCAGGACGACCTGGGTCTCGGGGTCGCCGAAGCGGGCGTTGAACTCGATGACGCGCACGCCGCGGCTGGTGATCGCCAGGCCCGCGTAGAGCAGACCGGAGAAGGGCGTGCCGCGCTTCTTCATCTCGTCGACGGTCGGCTGGAGGACGGTGTCGAGGACCTCCTGGACCAGCTTCGGGTCGGCCCACGGCAGCGGCGAGTAGGCGCCCATGCCGCCCGTGTTCGGACCCGCGTCGCCGTCGAGGGCGCGCTTGAAGTCCTGGGCGGGCTGCAGCGGGACGACCGTCTCGCCGTCGGTGATCGCGAAGAGCGACACCTCGGGGCCGTCGAGGAACTCCTCGATGACGACGCGGTCGCAGGCGTTCGCGTGCGCCCGGGCCGCCTCGGCGTCGTCGGTGACGACGACGCCCTTGCCTGCGGCGAGGCCGTCGTCCTTCACGACGTACGGGGCACCGAACGCGTCCAGCGCCTCGTCGACCTCGGCGGGCGTCGTGCACACGTAGGAGCGGGCCGTCGGGACGCCGGCACCGGCCATGACGTCCTTGGCGAACGCCTTGGAGCCCTCCAGCTGCGCGGCCGCGCCGGACGGGCCGAAGACGGGGATGCCGGCCGCGCGCACGGCGTCGGCGACACCCGCGACGAGCGGGGCCTCCGGGCCGACGACGACGAGGTCGGCCGCCAGGCGCTGCGCGAGAGCGGTGACCGCGCCGCCGTCGAGGGCGTCGACCGCGTGCAGCTCGGCGACCCCGGCGATGCCTGCGTTGCCGGGGGCACAGTGCAGGGCGGAGACGGCGGGGTCGAGGGACATTGAGCGGCACAGGGCGTGTTCGCGGGCGCCGCTGCCGATGACGAGGACCTTCACGCGGGCCAGCCTAGCCCGCGGCACCGGCTGCTCTTGTACGGGCCGCCCAGGGGCGGGGCCGGGACGGCTTGTGCGTTCGCACGAGGG
Organism: Streptomyces sp. SID5785; assembly: GCF_009870065.1. Taxonomy (GTDB): domain Bacteria; phylum Actinomycetota; class Actinomycetes; order Streptomycetales; family Streptomycetaceae; genus Streptomyces. The sequence continues at coordinate 34,077 of NZ_WWIA01000591.1, forward strand.
CGGGGTCTCAGGGCCGGGCCGCGGCGGGCCCACGGCCGGGCGAGGGCCGGGCGGCCAGGGGCGGACTCGGTACCCAGCGGAGTGCGGACCCGGCTCGGGGGCGGACTCGGCCGGGGCGGACTCGGGGCCGGGGCAGTCTCGGTCGTGGCGGACTCGGGGCTGGATCGGGGCCGGGGCGGTCGGGATCGGGGTCGGGCCGGACTCGGGGCCGGGGCAGTCTCGGTCGGGGCGGACTCGGGTCAGGCCGGACTCGGACCGGGGCGGTCGGGATCGGAGTCGGGCCGGACTCGGCTCGAGATCGGGGCCGGACTCGGGGCGGCCTCGGGATCGGGGCCGGGCTCGGGTCGGGCTACTCGTTCGTGAACTCTTCCAGGACCGTCGCGCCCAGCTCTCTGACGATGAGGTCGTGGCCGGACAGGGACTTCTCGTCCAGGTCCGGGTCGTCCGCCTCCGGGGTGTCGTCCTCCGGGGAGACCACGTGACGGGGCGGCTGCTGGGGGGCCGGGGGCTGCACCGGAGCC
>NZ_WWIA01000592.1 GCF_009870065.1 Streptomyces sp. SID5785
AGCGCGAGCCGCAGCTCCTGGAGCCGGCGCGGGACGCGCACCGCCCAGCCCTTGTCGCGGAAGTGCCGCTTGATCTCGCCGACCACCGTCGGCGTCGCGTACGTGGAGAACTCCACGCCGCGCTCCGGGTCGAAGCGGTCGACCGACTTGATGAGGCCGATCGTCGCCACCTGCGTCAGGTCGTCCAGCGGCTCGCCCCGGTTGCGGAAGCGGCGCGCCAGGTGCTCGACCAGCGGCAGGTGCATGCGCACGAGCCTGTTGCGCAGCTCCGCGTACTCGGGGCTGCCGTCCTTCAGACTGCGCAGCTCGATGAACATCGCCTTGGCGTTGCTGCGGTCCTGCGGATCGCGCGTGCCCTGCTGCCCACCGTGTCGCTGTTGGTCGCTCATCCATCCCGCCCGTCGCGCGCCCGATCCCCCGGAGCCACCACGCCGGTCGGCTCCGGGGGACGGCGCTGCCTGCTGTGCCCCGTCGGCCGCCGCGTCCTGCGGGTGCGGCCGGGCCTGCTGCTCAGGGATGCCGGTGGTCAGCCGCCGGATCCCGCCCGTGCCGTCGGCCGGGAGATCGCGTGTGCCGCTCTTGTCGTCCCGCACCGGACCGCCCCCGTCCATCACACCGGGCCGGGGCCCGCGCCGCGCTTCTTGTAGAGGCTGATCGACACCGTGTTGTCCTCGGCGACCGAGGAGTCGACCTGGCCCGCCAGCGCGGACAGCACCGTCCACGCGAAGGTGTCGCGCTCCGGGGCCCGGCCGTCCGTGGTCGGGGCGGAGACGGTGACCTCCAGCGAGTCGTCGACCAGGCGGAAGACGCAGCTGAGCACGGAGCCCGCGACCGCCTGCTGGAGCAGGATCGCGCAGGCCTCGTCGACCGCGATGCGGAGGTCCTCGATCTCGTCGAGGGTGAAGTCCAAACGCGCTGCCAGACCGGCTGTGGCCGTCCGCAGCACCGACAGGTAGGCACCCGCAGCCGGCAGCCGGACTTCCACGAAGTCCTGATTCCCGGGCTCGCCTGCGATCTGGGACACCCTCACCTCCAAGGTGGTACAAGCACTTTCGGGCTCCGGAGGCTTCGTCCCCCGGGTGATGCGCCACGTGTTGATGCGGTGACGCTACCGCGCGCCCGACTTTCCTGTCCCGGGTACCCCCGGCCCACTGCTGTCACTCATAGTAAGCCTACGGGTACGGACAGTGGCTAGAGGTGGGGCGGGCCCAATTGGAAAGAGCGGGCGCCGGATTGACGTACCCAGGCGCCGACCCCTCGAACCGCCCCGTGCGCGCCGATCCGGCCGGTCACACCAGCAGCGCGTCGACGAAGCACCAGCGCCAGCTCTCACCAGGCTCGAAGGTGCGCATGACCGCGTGTCCGCTGTCCTTGAAGTGCGCCGTCGCATGCCGGTACGGCGACGAGTCGCAGCAGCCGACGTGCCCGCAGACCAGACACAGCCGCAGTTGCACAGGGTGACTGCCGACGGCCAGGCACTCCAGGCAGGTCTCGCTTAGGGGCGCCGGTTCGGGGTGCGGCAGCGCGTCGACGTGCGGGCACTCGTTCATGATGGCCAGGTTACGACGGGTGCGGCGCACAGGCCGGGCGGAAGGCGGGTCATGGACGTATTGCCACTGGTGGGGCTGGTCGCGGCGAGCGCCGCGGTGGCGGGGGCGGCGCGCAGGACGCCGGTGCCGGCCCCGCTGCTCCTGGTCGCGGCGGGACTCGTGGCCTCGTACGTGCCGGGCGTGCCCGAGTACGCGCTCGACCCGCACATCGTGCTGCCGCTGATCCTGCCCCCGCTGCTGCACACCGCGGCCCTGGAGAGCTCCTATCTCGACCTGAGGGCCAACGTACGGCCGGTGGCGCTGCTGTCGGTGGGCTACGTCCTGTTCGCCACCCTGGCCGTCGGCTGGCTCGCCTACCGGCTGATTCCCGACCTGCCGCTGACCGCCGCGCTCGTCCTCGGCGCGGTGATCGCGCCGCCGGACGCCGTCGCCGCCACGGCCATCGCGCGCCGGGTGGGCCTGCCCTCGCGGATCACCACGATCCTCCAGGGCGAGTCCCTGGTGAACGACGCGACCGCGATCACCGCCTACAAGGTGGCGCTCGCGGCGGCCGTCGGAGAGGGCGCGAGCTGGGGCGGCGGCATCCGGGAGTTCGTCGTCGCCTCCGTCGGCGGCGTCGGCATCGGCCTGCTCCTCATGGTGCCGCTGCACTGGCTGCGCACCCACCTGAAGGAGGCGCTCCTGCAGAACACGCTCTCGCTCCTGATCCCCTTCGTGGCCTACGCCGTCGCCGAACAGGTCGGTGCCTCCGGCGTGCTCGCCGTCGTCACCGTCGGCCTCTACCTGGGGCACCGCTCCTGGCAGGTGGACTTCGAGACGCGGCTCCAGGAGGCCGCGGTGTGGAAGGTCGTCGCGTTCATCCTGGAGTCGGCGGTCTTCGCGCTCATCGGACTCCAGCTGCGCGTGGTGCTCAAGGGGCTCGGCGAGTACGGGGTGTGGCAGGCGATCGGGTACGCGGTCGGCGTGTTCGTCTTCGTCGTGGTGATCCGCTTCGTGTGGTCGTACCCGGCCACCTATCTGCCCTGGTGCTTCTCCGCACGTATCAGGGAGCGGGAGAGCGACACGGACTGGAAGCGCCCGCTCATCGTCAGCTGGGCGGGCATGCGCGGCGTGGTGTCGCTGGCCATCGCGTTCTCCATCCCGCTGGTCACGGACGACGGGGAGCCGTTCCCGGGACGGAACCTGGTGCTGTTCCTGACCTTCACGACGGTCATCGGCACGCTCGTCGTCCAGGGGCTCACGCTGCCCCCGCTCATCAAGCTGCTCAAGCTGCCGGGCCGGGACGTGCAGGCCGAGACGCTCGCCGAGGCGCAGGCGCAGAGCGTGGCCTCCACGGCCGCCGAGGAGCGGGTGGCGGATCTGATGCGGGACCGGCGCAACTGCCTCCCGCAGGCCCTCCAGGACCGCCTGAACACCGTCCTGGAGCGCCGCCGCAACTCCGTGTGGGAGCGCCTCGGCCAGCCCAACCCGGTGACCGGGGAGTCCGCCGACGACACCTACCGCCGCCTCGCGCGCGAGGCCATCGCCGCCGAGCGCGAGGTGTTCGTGACGATGCGCGACGAGCGCCGGATCGACGACGAGATGCTGCGCACCCTGCTGCGCAAGCTGGACCTGGAGGAGGCCGCGGCCTATCGCGAGGTCGACGACTAGGGCGGGTCCGGCGGGTCAGACCGGGTCCGGGGCGCCCGTGACGATGGCGGCCAGTGTCGTACCGCGCGCGAAGGCGCCCTCCTCGGTGAGGACGGTGAGGGCGTGCAGCACTTTGGCGACATAGAGACGCTCGACGGGCAGCCCGTGGCGCTGTTCGAAGTCCTCGGCGAAGGCCTCGAGAGCGGCGGGTACGCGCGCGTACCCGCCCGCGTGGAAGCGGTCGGTCACCTCCCAGTCCCCGCGCCGGCGACCGAACGCCGCCGTCTGGAGCGCCTCCACCTCGCGGGCCAGGAACCCGCCCCGGAGCACGGCGACCCCGAGCGCCCGCTGCCCGGCGCCGAGGCCCGCGGCCAGCCCCGCCAGCGTGCCCCCGGTGCCGCAGGCGACCCCCACGACGTCGGCGTGGCCGCGCAGCTCCCGGCCGAGCTCCGTGCAGCCCTCCACCGCGCGCGCGTTGCTCCCGCCCTCCGGGACCACGTACGCGCCGGCGGCCCCTGCGTCGGCCAGCAGCCGCGCGAGCACCTCGGGCTCCCGCTTCGATCGATACGTGGATCTGTCGACGAAGTGCAGTCGCATGCCGTCCGCCGCGCAGCGGGCCAGCGACCGGTTCAGCGGGCGCCCCGCGAGTTCGTCGCCCCGCACGACGCCGATCGTGGGCACGCCCAGGAGGCGGCCGGCGGCGGCCGTGGCGCGCAGGTGGTTGGAGTAGGCGCCGCCGAACGTGACGAGGGCGCGGCCCCGGGCCGCCGCGAGATTCGGCGCGAGCTTGCGCCACTTGTTGCCCACCAGCTCCGGGTGGATCAGGTCGTCCCGCTTGAGCAGCAGGCGCACGCCACGGCGCGCGAACCGCGCGTCGGCGGTCTCGGTGAGCGGCGACGGCAGGCGGGGCCGCAGGCCGGCGCGGGCCTCGGGCTCGGGCACATCGGGGAACGGGCGGGGCACCCGGCCATTGTCGGACACCTGTCCGGGCGCCCGCCGCCGCGGGTCTGCGGTGCCCGGCCTACTTGAGCCGGTCCCTGATGCGCTCGCGCATCGCCGCCATGGTGAAGCCCTTCGGGTCGATCTTCCCGGGCTGCCACTCCAGGTGGCCGATCACCGAGCGCTCGGTCCAGCCGTGGTGCCGGCAGACCGCCGCGGACACCTTCTCGATCGCCTCCAGCTGCGCGGCGGGCCACGGGTCCTCGCCGTCGCCCAGGTTCTCGCACTCGAAGCCGTAGAAGTGACGGTTCCCGTCCGTGTTCGCCTCGTTGTCGTGCGGGAGGCGCTTCTCCGCGATCACCGCACGCAGCACGTCGTCGTCGCCGAGGCCCGCGTGGTTCGCCCGGCCGTACCCGACCAGATGGACCCGGCCGTCCTTGGTGATGACGCCGTGGCACAGCGGGCCCGGCAGGTCGGCGTGGCCCTTGCGGCAGAGCTCCACCGTGCGGGCACTGCCCGAGGTGACGGTGTGATGGATCATCACGCCGTGGACCGGGCCCCAGGGGCCCTTGTGATTGCGGTTGTGACGGCGCCAGTCACCGACCTGGACCACCGTCAGGCCCTCGTGCTCGAGAGCGGCGAGAAACGTGCTCGCGGACATGGGTGGGGCCATGACCGCCTCCTTCGCGGGCGCGACGACCGCCGGGCGCGGAACGTCTCGTACCGCTGCTTGTACCGGAACGGGCCTGCCCGCACTACTCGTTCGGATCCCGTGCGATGCGATCCGGACAGCCGGGCGGGCGGAACCGGACAGCCGGCTCCGCCCCCGGCGGGCGCGCCGGTGCCGGTCAGGCGCGCAGGAAACCGTCCCCGTGCTCGGCGATGTGCGACTCCAGGGCCTGGAGCGCCTGCTGCGTCGCGTCCGGGCTGCCGCTGCCCCGGCGCTCCGCGTAGTACGCCGCGCCCAGACGCTTGAGCAGGTCGGCGCCGGCCCGCTGGGCCTGCACCTCGTCCAGCTTCTGCTTGCCCTGCGTCAGCCCGCGCTGCGCCTGCTCCTTGGCCCGGTCCAGAAAGCCCGCCATGGTGGTCACCTTTCCTGTCGTCCGCTGCCGGCGTCTGCCGTCTCCCCGCTCAACGCGCGCAGGGATCTTCTAGTTCCGAAACTGGGCGATGCGGGACGGACCGGATGCCGCCGGACGTGTGAACGCGCCGCCGATGCCCCGCGCCGCCTGATCCATTCCCGCTCATTTGTGTAATGGCGCGGGCACTCAGCGTGCTGGAAGGGTGGCGCTCGCAGGTCAGCTCATGATCGGGAGGGCATTCATGTCGGTAGGCGAAGAGGTCCGCACGGAGCAGTCGGGGACGCAGAAGAGCCTCGCGACTTCCGCCGCGCGGAATCTGGCCACCACCACCAAGTCCGCGCCGCAGATGCAGGAGATCAGCTCCCGCTGGCTGCTGCGGACGCTGCCGTGGGTCGACATCCAGGGCGGCACGTACCGGGTGAACCGGCGGCTGAGCTACTCGGTCGGCGACGGGCGCATCACGTTCGTGAAGACGGGGGACCGGGTCCGGGTGATCCCGGCCGAGCTGGGCGAACTGCCGGTGCTGCGCGGCTTCGAGGACCAGGACGTCCTGGACGAGCTGGCCCAGCGGTGCACCCAGCGGGAGTACGAGGCCGGCCAGGTCATCGCGTCGTTCGGCAGCCAGGCGGACGAGGTGTTCCTGCTCGCCCACGGCCGCGTCGAGAAGGTCGGCACGGGTCCGTACGGGGACGACGCGGTGCTCGGCGTCCTCGCCGACGGCGCCTACTTCGGCGACTAGGCGCTCCTCGACCCCGAGACCATCTGGGAGTACACGGCCCGCGCCGCCACCGCGTGCACCGTGCTCAAGCTGCCGCGCCGCGACCTGGAGCAGATCGCCGAGCGCTCCGAGCCCCTGCGCGCACACCTGGGTCAGCTCCGCTCGATCCCCGCGCAGCGGGCCAACGGGTACGGGGAGAAGGAGATCGACCTGTCCGCCGGCCATGTCGGCGAGGCCCGGCTGCCCGGCACGTTCGTCGACTACGAGGCGGAGCCCCGTGAGTACGAGCTGAGCGTCGCCCAGACCGTGCTGCGCATCCACACGCGCGTGGCCGACCTCTACAACCAGCCGATGAACCAGACGGAGCACCAGCTCCGGCTCACCGTCGAGGCGCTGAAGGAGCGCCAGGAGCACGAGCTGGTCAACAACCGCGAGTTCGGTCTGCTCCACAACTGCGAGTACGACCAGCGGCTGCAGCCGCACGACGGCGTGCCCGGCCCGGACGACATGGACGAGCTGCTCAGCAGGCGGCGCGGCTCCAAGCTGTTCCTCGCGCACCCGAAGGCCATCGCCGCGTTCGGCCGCGAGCTCAACAAGCGGGGCCTGGTGCCCGAGACCGTCGACGTCGCGGGCCACCGCATCCCCACCTGGCGCGGCGTCCCCATCTACCCGTGCAACAAGATCCCGGTGTCCGACGCCCGCACCACGTCCATCATCTGCATGCGTACGGGCGAGGACGAGCAGGGCGTCGTCGGGCTGCGCCAGGCCGGTATCCCCGACGAGATCGAGCCCAGCCTGTCGGTGCGGTTCATGGGCATCAGCGAGCAGGCGATCATCTCCTACCTCGTGACCACGTACTACTCGGCGGCCGTCCTGGTGCCCGACGCCCTCGGGGTCCTGGAGAACGTGGAGGTGGGACGGTGGCGTTGAGCCGCCCGGACCGGTCCGGCACCGGCCGCGGGGAGAGTCCATGACGCAGACCACGGAGCCGCCCATGGCCGCAGAGCCCGCCGAGGCGACGGACGTCCTCGCCCGGGCCAGGGCGAGCGTCGACCCCGAGCTGCGCCGGGCCGTCGACGAGCTGCCCGCATCCCTGCGCCGCGTCGCCCGCTACCACTTCGGCCGGGAGCAGGCCGACGGCACACCGGTCGAGGGGCACGCGGGCAAGGCCGTGCGGCCCGCCCTGGTCCTCGCGGCGACGCGGGCCCTCGGCGGGGTGCCCGAGCAGGCGGTGCGCGCGGCGGCCGCGGTGGAGCTGACGCACAACTTCACGCTGCTGCACGACGACGTGATGGACCGGGACGCCACCCGCCGGCACCGGCCCACCGCATGGGCCGTCTTCGGGATCGCCGACGCGATCCTCGCCGGGGACGCCCTGCAGGCCCAGGCCCATCTGCTGCTCGCCGGGGACCCGCACCCGGCGGCGGCCGCCGCCGCGGCCCGGCTCGGGGCCTGTGTCGTCGAGCTGTGCGAGGGGCAGTGCGTCGACGTCGCCCTGGAGGGGCGCGACCCGAGGGAGGTGACGCTGCCGGAGACCCTGGCCATGGCGGAGGCCAAGACGGGCGCACTGCTCGGCTGCGCGTGCGCGGTCGGCGGGCTCTACGCGGGCGCGGACCCGGCCCAGGTCGCCGCGCTCGACGCGTTCGGCCGGGCCGCCGGGCTCGCCTTCCAGCTGATCGACGACGTGATCGGCATCTGGGGCGACCCGGCCCGCACCGGCAAGCCGGCCGGCGTGGATCTCGCCGTCCGCAAGAAGTCGCTGCCGGTCGTCGCGGCGCTCGCCTCCGGCGGCCCCGCGGCGCGGGAGCTCGCCGCGCTGTACGGGCCGCCCGGCCCGGGGGAGGAGAGACCGGCCGAGCTGGAGGCGATCGCGCTCGCCGTCGAGCGGGCCGGCGGCCGGGACTGGGCGCAGGCCGAGGCGGCGGACCAGATGGCCCGCGCGGTCGACGAACTGTCCCGGGCCGTGCCGGACCCGCGGTCGGCGGACGGACTGCTCGCCCTGGCGGAGTTCGTGACCAGAAGGGGGTACTGACCGGCCCGCACCGCTCACCCCGTGCCGACCCGCTCCGCCTGATCGCTTAGGCTGCCAACGCCCGCGCACGGCAAGCGGGTTGGTGCGAGCGACAGGGGCGGGCGGGCAATGGGTGTACGGATCCGGCGGGCCGAGGCGAGCGACCGGGACCACGTGGTCGGGCTGCTCGACGCGTCGTTCAGGGACGATCCGGTCAGCAGCTGGGTGTTCCCGGGGGAGGAGCACCGGCGGGCCCGGCACGCGGGGCTGATGGGCGTGTTCACCGACGTCACGTACGAGGAGGGGTTCATCGACCTGGCCGAGGACGGCACGGCGGTCGCCCTCTGGCTGGACGTGCCGGCCGGCCCGCCCCCGGCCGAGGACGGGACCGACGAGGCCGTCCTGGTCCGCGAGGCCGTCGACCCGGACAACGAGCGGGTGGAGCAGATCGCCCGCTGGACCGCGGAGATCCACCCCGCCGGCCGCGCCCACGTCTACCTCTGGATGATCGGCGTGGCCCCGGACCGGCAGGGCGAGGGGCTCGGCACCGCGCTGATGGCGCCGGTCCTCGAGCGCTGCGACCGCGAGGGCCTGCCCGCCTACCTGGAGGCGAGCAACGCGCGCAGCCGCGCCCTGTACGAGCGGCTCGGCTTCGTCTTCACCGGCACCGCGCTCGACCTCCCCGGCGGCCCCTCCATGTGGCCCATGTGGCGCGAGCCCCAGGCGGGCCCGCGGGAGTAAACGCCGCTTCCGGCCTCCCGTGCGCCGGGGGGAACGGCCCGGTACACCAGGAAGGCGCGGCCCCGCGCTGCCAGACTGGAGGCGGACGGAGCCCGTGCGGCAGGCCCCTCGGAACATCTTCCGAGGAATTCCGCGGACCGTGTCGAGAACGGCCGGGCGGCCGCGACGTCTCAGGTGAACCGTCGCCCGCAGCCCGCGGGCGGCCCGCACCGAAGGAGCGCAGAACCATGAAGTACCTGGTGATGATCGAGGGCTCGCAGGCGGACTACCTGGCCATGACCGGCACCGGTTCGCCGGACAGCCCCGCCTGGGGCGAGGCCGACCTCAAGGCCATGTACACCTTCATGTCCGAGCTCAACAACGACCTCGCCGAGTCCGGCGAGATGCTCGACGGGCAGGGCCTCGCCGAGCCCGCCAAGGCCCGCACCGTCGCCCTCGGCGCCGACGGCCGCCCCGTCGTCACGGACGGACCGTACCCGGAGACCAAGGAGCTGCTCGCCGGGTACTGGGTCCTGGAGTGCGCGAGCCTGGAGCGTGTCACCGAGATCGCCGGCCGCATCCTGGAGTGCCCGCAGCCCGAGGGTGCACCCGTCTACCCCGTCGTGATCCGGCAGATCATGGAAGGCGGCGGCGACGTGTGAGACCGCCGCACACCGCGGAGGACCTGCTGCGCCGCCACGCGCCGCAGGTCCTCGGCGCGCTCGTCCGCCGCTACGGGCACTTCGACGAGGCCGAGGACGCGGTGCAGGAGGCGCTGCTCGCCGCCGCCCGCCAGTGGCCGCGGGAGGGAATCCCGCAGAACCCGCGCGGCTGGCTGATCCGCGTCGCCTCCCGCCGCCTCACGGACACGCTCCGCAGCGAGCAGGCCCGCAGGCGCCGCGAGGAGGCCGAGGCCACGCTGCAGCCGCGCGACGCCTTCACGGAGCCGCCGCCCGACACCCCGCGCGCCCCGGCCGAGGACGACACGCTGACGCTGCTCCGGCTGTGCTGCCACCCCGAGCTGAGCGCCGCCTCCCAGATCGCGCTCACCCTGCGCGCCGTCGGCGGACTGACCACGGCCGAGATCGCCCGCGCCTACCTCGTGCCCGAGGCGACGATGGCCCAGCGCATCAGCCGGGCCAAGCGGCAGGTGCGGGGCGTGCGGTTCAGCGCGCCGGAGGACGGGCGGGAGCGGCTGCCGGCCGTGCTCCAGGTGCTGTACCTGATCTTCAACGAGGGGTACACCGCGACTTCGGGGAGCGAACTGCGTCGCGCCGATCTGGCCGCCGAGGCGATCCGCCTGGCCCGCGCCGTGCACGCCCTGCTGCCCGAGGACAGCGAGGTCACCGGGCTGCTCGCGCTCATGCTGCTCACCGACGCGCGCCGCGCCGCCCGCACCGACGCCGCGGGCGAGCTGGTCCGCCTCGACGAGCAGGACCGGGCGCTGTGGGACCGGGCGGCGATCGCCGAGGGCATCGCGCTCGTCGAGCAGGCCCTGCGGCACGGCCCGGTCGGGCCCTACCAGTTGCAGGCCGCGGTCGCCGCGCTGCACGACGAGGCCGGGCGGGCCGAGGACACGGACTGGCCGCAGATCCTCGCCCTGTACGACCTGCTCGTCCGGGCCGCTCCGGAGGGCGAGCCGATGGCCGCGCTCGGCCGGGCCGTCGCCGTCGCGATGGTGCACGGGCCCGAGGCCGGGCTCGCCGAGACCGACCGGCTGGCCGCGGCACTCGACGGGCACCACCGGCTCGCCGCCGTGCGCGCGCACCTCCTGGAGCGCGCCGGGGACGCGGCCGCCGCCCGTGCCGCCTACCAGGAGGCGGCCGCCGGGACGCTGAGCCTGCCCGAGCGCCGCTACCTGAGGACCCGTGCCGCCCGTCTCGCCGGACGCCCCGCGGGGGATGACTAGGGCCTGTCCGGCGGATCAGGTCGCGTCCGGGTGGCCCGGGCTGTTCTGTGCTGGTGAGCGGGGTCTGGTGCGTCGAGATGCAAGGCGGAGGAGGGCGGCAATG
>NZ_WWIA01000593.1 GCF_009870065.1 Streptomyces sp. SID5785
CCGCCGCCACGTAACCTCGCGGCATGAGCAGGCCCGAGACGTTCACGCCGCCGCCCGGCACGTACGCCCGTCCGCTGTCGACGGCCCGTGGTGACTTCGCCGCCCTGGTCGGCGGGCCCGCGTCGGGGCCGGTCCGGGGCACCGCCCTGCTGCTGCCCGGGTTCACCGGCAGCAAGGAGGACTTCATCGCGCTGCTGCGCCCGCTGGCGGACGCCGGGTACCGCACGGTCGCCGTGGACGGACGCGGCCAGCACGAGACCCCGGGCCCCCGCGAGGACGAGTCCGCGTACGCCCGGGCCGAACTGGCCGGTGACGTCCTCGCGCAGGCCGCCGCGCTGGGCCCCGCGCCCGTCCATCTGCTCGGGCACTCCTTCGGCGGGCTCGTCGCGCGCACGGCGGTGGTCACGGACCCCGCGCCGTTCGCCTCGCTGACGCTGATGGCGTCGGGCCCCGCCGCGGTGTCCGCGTCCCAGCAACAACGGGTGACGCTGCTGCGCGACGCTCTCGGGGCGTTCGACATGGCGCAGGTCTGGGAGGCGCTCCAGGCGTTCGAGGCGGCGGCCGGCGCCGTGCCGCGGGGCGACGAGGAGGATCTGCGGCGGCGCTGGATGAACACCAGCCCGGCGCAACTGCTCGCGGCCGGGCGGCAGTTGTGCGACGAGCCGGACGGGATCGACGCACTGGCGCCGGTCGCGCCGCCGACGCACGTGCTGTCGGGCGAGGAGGACGAGGCCTGGCCGGTGCCGCTGCTCGACGCGATGGCGGCCCGGCTGAGCGCCGCGCGCACGGTGATTGCGGGCGCCGGCCACTCCCCGAACACGGACCGCCCGCTGGAGACGTCCGCCGCGCTCGCGGCCTTCTGGGACGGGGTCCCGGACCGCCGCACGGACGATCACGCCGCGTAGCTGCACGACCGCGCTACCGGCGAGTAATTAGCTCTTCGAAAAATTTCCTTAGCGTAGGGAATGTTTGCACGGGGCAACCCGTTGTACCCCACAGAACGCGGGGCACTTCGGCCACGCAATCCACTCTTAACGGTCAGGCAACCGCCTGGCCGTACGACAGGGCGAGGCTTTTGTCCTGTACCAGTAGTTCTCCTTCAGGAGGATGACCAGACGAAGGGAGAAGCCCTTGCGCTTCGAGATCATGCGACTGGACGACGTCGACGGCACCGCTGTCGACACCACCGTCGTGGACGCCGCCTCCGTCAATCGGATCGTTCAGCAGGCCGCCGCCATAGGGCAGCGCCTCTACATCCGCCCGGCCGAGTCCACCGCCTCATAACGGCGAGCGGCTCACACACTTCGAAGCCCCCGTACGCACCGTGCGTACGGGGGCTTCGCGCGTACCGGGGGCCGGAACCGGCCGGGTCGGGATGGCCAGGACGGTCAGGCCCCCTGGATCACCTGGGTCACGCCGTTGATGATCTGCTGCACGGCGATCGCGGAGAGCATCATGCCCGCGAGCCGGGTCACGAGGACGACGCCGCCGTCCTTGATGACGCGGATGATGACCAGCGAGTACCGCATGACCAGCCACAGCACGACGTGGATGGCGACGATCGCCGACCAGACGGAGACCTGCGTGGCCACGGAGCCGGCCTTCTGGACGGCGAGGATGACGGAGACGATCGCGCCGGGACCGGCGAGCAGCGGCATGCCGAGCGGCACGAGCGCGACGTTGACGTCCTTGGTCTGCTTCGGCTCGTCCGTCTTGCCGGTGAGCAGGTCCAGCGCGATGAGCAGGAGCAGCAGGCCGCCCGCGATCATCAGCGCGGGCACGGAGACGTGCAGGTAGTCGAGGATCTGGTGACCGAGGACGCCGAACACGGCGATGACACCGAAGGCCACGCAGACGGCCTGGAAGGCCATGCGCTTCTGAACCTTGGCGGGCCGGCCCGCGGTGAGGGCGAGGAAGATCGGGGTGATTCCGGGGGGATCCATAATCACAAAAAGGGTGAGAAAGAGGGATCCAAAGACAGCAGCGTCGAACACAGTGAGGTCTTGCCTTGCGAGTGGGGAGCGGAAGAGGGACGAAAGTACGGGGGATGGCCGGGAGCACGGGCGGGCCGCCCGGGTCACACGCCCTGGGGGCGCGGCCGGGTCGGCTGCCGGGAGGCGGTGCGGCCGGTCAGGCGCGGCGTCCGCCGGCCCCCGGGACCGGGAAGGCCCCCGTGGCGCGGCGCGTGATCTCCCCGTAGACCTCGGGGTCGGTCGTGTACTCGCCGGGCACACAGGTCTTGCGGCTGCCGTGGTAGTCCGACGAGCCGGTGGTGAGCAGGCCGGTGTCGGCGGCGAGGGCGCGCAGCCGGTCGCGGGTGGCGGCGTCGTGGTCCATGTGGTCGACCTCGATGCCGTCGAGACCGGCCTCGGCGAGCTTGACGATGGCCGACTCGGGGACGGTGCGTCCGCGCTCGGCGGCGGCCGGGTGCGCGAAGACGGTGACCCCGCCCGCGGCCTTGACCAGCCGGATCGCCTCGAAGGGGTCGGTCTCGTGCTTGTCCACGTAGGCGCGGCCGCCGTCGGCGAGCCAGTCGCGGGTGAACGCGTCGGAGACGGTGGGCACGACGCCGAGCTCGACGAGCGCGGAGGCGATGTGCGGGCGACCGACGGATCCGTCCCCCGCGATGCGGGCGACCTGGTCCCAGGTGACACCGACGCCCAGGTCGTTCAGCTTGGCGACCATGCCCTTGGCGCGCGGCACCCGGTCGTCGCGGACCAGCTCGCGCTCGCGCAGCAGGTCGGGCTCGTCGGGGTCGAACAGGTAGGCCAGCATGTGCATGCTCACGCCGTCGAGGCGGCAGGAGAGCTCGGCGCCGGTGACCAGGGTCAGCCCCTGCGGCAGGGCCGCGATCGCCTCGGCGTGGCCGCGCGTCGTGTCGTGATCGGTGAGCGCCACGACATCCAGGCCGGCCGCGGCGGCGTTGCGCACCAGCTCGGCCGGGGTGTCCGTGCCGTCGGAGGCGGTGGAGTGGGTGTGCAGGTCGATGCGCACGGCTGCGACTCCAGACTCGGACGGAAGGACAGAGGGACGGCAGAGGGACGACGGAGGAACGGCGGAAAGACGGGGCCAGAAGCAGCGGGCGGCCCGATCGCGCGAGACCGATCGGGACGGACGGATCGGGATCGCTCGAGGGTGCCGGGACCGCCCGGGGTTTCGGACCCGCTCAAGGATAGCGGGGATCCGGGGAGCTCCGGTCACCGCCGCAGCGGGCCCGGACCCCTTACCCGTACCGGGCGCCGCGGCCCGCGGCCCCGGCGCTACTCGATGATCCTCGGCGAGAGCGCCCCGCACGGCAGCAGGTCGACCTCCGCGCCCGCGTCCCGCAGATCGGTGAGGACCAGCTCGTCGTACATGAGCAGGCCCGACTGCTCCGGCCAGATGATCGCCCACAGCCACAGCCCGCGCGCCTCCCCCGCGAAGACGGCGCGATCCTCCGGGGTGCCGGTGACGTGCCACAGCGGGGTGGGTCGGCCGGCCGCGAGGACCTTGGCCTGCGGCGGTCCGGTGACGTCCAGGGAGGGTCCGGGGTCGGGGCCGTCGATGCCCGCGTAGCGCGCACCGAGTCCGACACCGAGCTCCTCGGCGACGAGCACCAGCTCGCCCATCCCGCCGAGCGGTCCGGGTCCCGAGCACGCGACGGCGGTGGCGCGGCCCCCGGTGCGGTCGTCGCCCGCGTTGGCCACGCCCGTGAAGAGCCAGCCGACCGGGAGCGGCCAGGGCATCCACACGGGGACGTGGGCGCGGTGCACGACGACGCCGAGCGCCTCGACGCTGGGCGGGATGACCGGCTGCAGTGGATGCACGGCGCCGTGCACGTCGCACTGCCAGGAGTCGGCAAAGAGGCCGGGAGCCCTGACCCGGCCACCACACTTCGGGCAACTGGGTTCGCCCCTCATACCCACCCACGATCCGCTCCGCCCCGCGCCGCGTCAAGGACGATCACCCGTCCGGGCCGGTGTCTCCCTCGTCACAGATAGATGTATCTTGCATTTATTAGCGCATCTAACTTATTGTGTGTATACACCAACGATCCACCGTCCCCAAGGAGCAGCAGGCATGAGCCACAGCAGTGCAGGAGGTCCCGCCGAAGAGGACCCGTTCGACGCAGGTGCGACCAGCATCCTGCGTCAGCCGAAGGCGGTCTGGGCGACCGCCGGGGCATCCGTCGTCGCCTTCATGGGCATCGGGCTCGTCGACCCGATCCTGCCGTCGATCGCACAGGGGCTCGAGGCCACGCCGAGTCAGGTCTCCCTGCTCTTCACCTCGTACTTCCTGATCACCGCGGTCGCGATGCTCGTGACCGGGTTCGTCTCCAGCCGGATCGGCGGCAAGAAGACGCTGCTCGCCGGGCTCGCCCTCGTCGTGGTCTTCGCCGCGCTCGCCGGCACCTCGGGCTCCGTCGGCGAACTGGTCGGCTTCCGGGCCGGCTGGGGCCTGGGCAACGCCCTCTTCGTGTCGACCGCGCTCGCCGTCATCGTCGGCGCCGCGGCGGGCGGCAGCGCCGCCGCGATCCTGCTCTACGAGTCCGCGCTCGGCCTGGGCATGGCCTGCGGCCCGCTGCTCGGCGCCCTGCTCGGCAACGCCAGCTGGCGCTACCCGTTCTTCGGTACGGCCGCCCTGATGGCCATCGGCTTCGTCTGCATCAGCGTGTTCCTGAAGGAACAGCCGAAGCCCGCCCGCAAGACCTCGCTGCTCGACCCGATCAGGGCGCTCGGCCACGGCGGCCTGGCGTCGGCGGCACTCTCGTCGTTCTTCTACAACTACACGTTCTTCACCGTGCTGGCCTTCACCCCGTTCGTGCTGAACATGACCCCGTACAAGTCGGGCGCCGTGTTCTTCGCGTGGGGCGTGCTGCTCGCACTGTTCTCGGTGATCGTCGCGCCGCGCATGCAGGCCCGGTTCGGCTCCCTGAAGGTGCTCGGCGGCTCGCTCGTGCTGCTCGCGGCCGACGTGCTGGTGCTCGGCTACGGCAACCACACCACGGCCGTCGTCTGCACGATCCTGTCCGGTGCCTTCATCGGCGTGAACAACACCGTCTACACCGAGCTGGCCCTCGGCGTCTCCGACGCCCCGCGGCCGGTGGCCTCCGCCGGCTACAACTTCGTCCGCTGGTTCGCCGCCGCGGCCGCCCCGTTCTTCGCGCCGAAGATCGAGGAGTGGAGCAACATCCACATCCCGTTCGTCGTCGCCGCGGTCACCGCCGTCCTCGGCGCGGTCGTCGTGTGGGTGCGCAGGAGCGCGCTGACCCATGACGCGGAGGAGCTGGAGCCGCAGCACGCGAGCGAGGACGGCGTCTCGGTCTTCGCGAGCTGACAGCCAAAACCTCAGTCCAGCGGAACGGACCTGCGCAGCGGATCGCGCAGGTCCGTTCCGCCGTTCAGCCACTTCTCCTGGAGCGCGCCCGCGCCGTGCACCCGCTTCCACGCCGCCTCGTTCTGCGTCATCGGCAGCAGCGGCAGGAACCGTACGGGGTCGAGCGGCTCGTCCAGGTCCAGGTCCTCCACGAGACCGCCGGGCTCCGCCACCAGCACGGAGGTGAACGGCGCGCCCGGCCACAGCGGCTCCCCCACGTCCAGGGAGGCACCCGGCGCCACGACCACGCCCTCGACCTGCGGCGACGCGGCCAGCACGGCCAGCGGGCGCAGCGCCTTGTCGGTGTCGGCAAGCCCGGCACGGACCGTGAGGACCAGCTCGGCGCGCGGGCCCTTCACGGGGTCGGCGAGCGCCGCCGTGGGGTCGGACATCGGGGACGCGGACATGCCGAGCGTCGCGTAGCGCACGACGTCGTCCTCGGAGAACCGCAGCACCTCGATGCGGTCCGTGCCGAGGAACGTGACCGCGGCGCGCGCGTCCGGTTCGCCGAAGGCCGACCGCAGCCGGGCCTCCACGAGTGCAAGAACTTCTCCCATCCCGCGAGCATAGAACTCGCATGCAAGGGGTAAAGAAGGGGCTTGCTTCTTCCGTCGGCTGATAGTCTTGGCCGCTGGTCGGCATGGTGCGCACCGCGTTCCCGCCGGGCGTCCTCAGAGCGCCCGAAGCGTCGGCCCGTCACCGTCCCCCACGGGGGACCGGCCGGAGGAGGTGGGGCTGTCATGGATCGAAGTCGACCGTGCAGTACCACCCGTTCTTCCGGCCGCTAGGCCCGCATCTCCTTTCCGCAGTCCGCTGCCGACGGCCGTCCGTGCCGTCCCCCGGGCTGTCGCGTGCGCCGGAAGAGCGCTTCGTTTCCACCTGATCTTTCCGATCGCGATCTTTCCGATCGCACCGATCTGAGTCAGTCAGCGAAGCCGCCCCGGTTCCGGTGCGGTGCTACCCGCTTTGTGGACGTGCAGTAAGTCCGTCGGCCAGGACGTCCTCATTCCGGGTGGTTCCACCCGTCGCCGCCGCGGCTCCCGCTCGCGAAGGAGCCTGCCCATGTCGATGATCCGCGACCTGCGCGCCGCCGTCCGCCCCTCGCTGCGCAAGAGCGTGGCCCCGTACGGGAACGAGGCGCGCTCCTCGTACGACCCGACGCGGGACCCGACCGCGGTGAGCGCCGTCGTCGACTGCGCCGTGTACCGCGACGGCCGCCGTGTGGAGTCCGCCGAGTGCCTCACCCCGAGCGAGGCGCGCCACCGTGTGCGGCGCGACGGGGGCTTCGCCTGGATCGGGCTGCACGAGCCGACCGAGGCCGAGTTCGCCGGGATCGCCGCCGAGTTCGGGCTGCACCCGCTGGCCGTCGAGGACGCCGTGCACGCGCACCAGCGGCCCAAGCTGGAGCGCTACGACGACACTCTGTTCGCCGTCTTCAAGACCATCCACTACGTCGAGCACGCCGAACTGACGGCGACCAGCGAGATCGTGGAGACCGGCGAGGTCATGTGCTTCACCGGCCGGGACTTCTTCATCACCGTCCGGCACGGCGGGCAGGGCTCGCTGCGCGCGCTGCGGCACCGGCTGCAGGACGACCCCGAGCTGCTCGCCAAGGGGCCGAGCGCCGTGCTGCACGCCATCGCCGACCACGTCGTGGACGGCTACCTGGCCGTGGCCGACGCGATGCAGGACGACATCGACGAGGTCGAGACGGACGTCTTCTCGCAGACCGGCAAGGGATCCCCGCGCGGCACCGACGCGGGCCGGATCTACCAGCTCAAGCGCGAGGTCCTGGAGTTCAAGCGGGCCGTGGCCCCGCTGCGCCGGCCGCTGCAGCTGCTCAGCGAGCGGCCCATGCGGCTGATCGACCCGGACATCCAGAAGTACTTCCGTGACGTGGCCGACCACCTGGAGCGCGTCCAGGAGCAGGTCATCGGCTTCGACGAACTGCTCAACTCGATCCTCCAGGCCAATCTCGCGCAGGCCTCCGTCGCGCAGAACGAGGACATGCGCAAGATCACCTCGTGGGCGGCGATCATCGCCGTCCCGACCATGGTCTGCGGGGTCTACGGCATGAACTTCGACCACATGCCCGAGCTGCACTGGCGGTTCGGCTATCCGATGGTGCTCGCCCTCATCGGCGGCATGTGCTTCGGGATCCATCGCACCCTGAAGCGCAACGGCTGGCTGTGAGGGAGCGCCGATACGCTGTGCCGCATGACGACTCCTGAACTGCTCGACGCCGCCCTCGTCGAGGAGGCCACGAAGAAGTCCGGACTCATCTGGGTCCGCGGCGGCTCCGGTGCCGACCGCGCGCTGTGGCACGTGTGGCACGAGGGCGCGGCGCTCGTGATCGGGGACGGACCGGGCGAGCAGCCGCTGCCGGACCTCACCGACGGCGGCACCGCGGTCGTCACCGTCCGCAGCAAGGACAAGGGCGGCCGGCTCATCGGCTGGCGGGCCTCGGTCGTCGAGCCGGCCCCGGGCACCGAGGCGTGGGAGGCGGCCGTCGCCGAGCTGAAGGGCAAGCGGCTCAACGCGCCGGACGCGGAGACCATGACCGAGCGCTGGGCCGCCACGTGCCGGGTGCTGCGCCTGGAGCCGGTCGCGGGCCCGCCCGTCCCGGCGTCCGACGGTTCGCTCGCCACCGCACCGCTGGAGTCCCCGGCGACGACGCGGAACGCGGTCCCGGCCGCCCTGCCCAAGCTCCTCACCCGCCGCCGCAGGCGCTGACAGGAGCTCAGGAGGAGGGCAGCGCCCGGCCGTAGTCGACGGTGTCGGCGTCGTCCGGCTCCTGGAGGTCGAAGCTCTTGCCCCACTCGGTCAGCCGCAGGGTTCCCGCGCCGCCCGCGCGCTCGAGCCGCATCGGGTAGGCGGTCCCCTCCAGCGACACGTCGAGGGTGCCGCCCGCGCCCTTGTCACCGCTGAGTTCGATGGTGCGGACGCCGCCGGAGGTGCCGCGCTCGCCCTTCGCCACGCTGCCGTGCAGCGTGAGCAACCCGTCGAGCAGCACCTTCTTGTCCGTGAAGGTGCTGAGCTGCTTGTACGAGGGGTCGCCCGAGGGCACCTTCACGTACTTGCCGTCGAGCTTCTGCGCGGCGGTGTCGCCTCCGTGCTCGCCCTTGCCGTCGTCGGAGTGCGTCCAGAAGGCGGCGCTCGCCTTGAGGAAGAGGTGCTCGTCGACCCGGAGCAGCTGGAAGGTGCCGTCCCCCGTGGTCACCGATCCGGCTCCGCCGTCGTCCTTGAGCCGCATGTCGAGCTTGTACGTCCTGCCGCCGCTGACCACCGAACCGGCGACGTGCACCGTGTCCGCCCCCTGCGCCGCCTTGACCGTACGGCTCTGGATCTTCGTGGCGGACAGCCTGCCGACCCCGTTGGTCCCGGCGTCCGGGTCCTGGTCGCCGCCGCACGCGGTGAGCGCGGCCACGAGCCCCGCGCCCAGCACGACGGCCGGCAGGAACCGGCTGCGGGGGCGACGGGCCAGGGGGTGTGCGGTCACGGGCGGGACCACCTCTCGTGCGGCAAGGGGGTGCGGCGAGCGGGCAGGACGGCAGCGTACCCGTGCCATCTGCGACGACTCCCCCAGGGCCGGACCGGCGTGGGCGCCGAGGCGCGTTCGACGGGCTCGGGCTAGCCTGATCACCAGATTGCTCGTATGTACGCCCGGACAGGGACGGAAGGGAGTGGGGCTGACATGGCGGCAGGCGCGCCCCGTATCTTCGTCTCGCATCTGTCCGGCATCGCCGTCTTCGACCCGAACGGCGACCAGGTCGGACGGGTGCGCGACCTCGTGGCGATGCTCCGGGTGGGCCGGCGCCCCCCGCGGCTGCTCGGGCTCGTCGTCGAACTGTCCACGCGCCGCCGCATCTTCCTGCCCATGACCCGCGTCACCGGCATCGAGTCCGGCCAGGTCATCACGACGGGCGTGCTCAACGTCCGGCGTTTCGAGCAGCGGCCCACCGAGCGGCTCGTGCTCGGCGAGATGCTGGACCGGCGGGTGCGGCTCGTCGAGACGGACGAGGACGTCACCGTCCTCGACGTGTCGATCCAGCAGCTGCCCGCGCGCCGCGACTGGGAGATCGACCGCGTCTTCGTCCGCAAGGGCAAGGGCAGCGCCTTCCGCCGCAAGGGCGAGACACTGACCGTCGACTGGTCGGCCGTCGACGGGTTCTCCCTGGAGGAGCACGGGCAGGGCGCCGAGAACCTGCTGGCCACCTTCGAACAGCTGCGCCCGGCCGACCTGGCGAACGTGCTGCACCACCTGTCCCCCAAGCGCCGCGCCGAGGTCGCCGCCGCCCTCACCAACGAGCGGCTCGCGGACGTCCTGGAGGAGCTCCCCGAGGACGACCAGATCGAGATCCTCGGCAAGCTGAAGGAGGAGCGCGCCGCCGACGTCCTGGAGGAGATGGACCCGGACGACGCGGCCGACCTGCTCAGCGAGCTGCCCGAGGAGGACAAGGAGCGCCTGCTCGCGCTGATGCAGCCGAGCGACGCGGCCGACGTGCGGCGCCTGATGGCGTACGAGGAGCGGACCGCGGGCGGACTGATGACGACCGAGCCGATCGTGCTGCGGCCCGACGCGACCGTCGCCGACGCCCTCGCGCGCGTCCGCAACCCCGACCTGTCCCCCGCGCTCGCCGCCCAGGTCTACGTGTGCAGGCCGCCGGACGAGACCCCGACCGGCAAGTACCTCGGCACCATCCACTTCCAGCGCCTGCTGCGCGACCCTCCGTACACGCTGGTCAGCGCGGTCCTCGACGAGGACCTTCAGGCGCTGAGCCCCGACGCGGCGCTGCCGGAGATCGCCGGCTTCTTCGCCACGTACGACATGGTGGCCGCGCCCGTCGTCGACGAGAGCGGCTCCCTGCTCGGCGCCGTGACCGTGGACGACGTGCTCGACCACATGCTCCCGGACGACTGGCGCGAGCAGGAGTTCCTCCTGGCCGGGGAGGTGCCCCATGGCGACTGAGGAGCGCGAGAGGGACCGCGAGCGGACCGGCGAGACCCGCAGGCCGCGTATCCGGCTCGACCAGCCGCGCCCGCCCCGCCGCAAGCTGCTGCCGGACTACGACCCGGAGGCCTTCGGGCGGCTGTCCGAGCGCATCGCCCGCTTCCTGGGCACGGGCCGGTTCATCGTCTGGATGACGATCCTGATCATCGCGTGGGTCGCGTGGAACATCGTGGCTCCCCGGGATCTGCGCTTCGACCAGTACCCGTTCATCTTCCTCACGCTGATGCTGTCGCTCCAGGCCTCCTACGCGGCCCCGCTGATCCTGCTCGCGCAGAACCGGCAGGACGACCGCGACCGGGTCAACCTCGAACAGGACCGCAAGCAGAACGAGCGGTCGATCGCCGACACCGAGTATCTGAGCCGCGAGGTCGCCGCCCTGCGGATCGGCCTCGGCGAGGTGGCCACGCGCGACTGGATCCGCTCCGAGCTGCAGGACCTCCTCAAGGAGCTGGAGGAGCAGCGGCACTCGTCGGCGTTCCCCGGCGAGCACGAACGCGGACGTGACGCAGACGACCGCTGACGGGCCTTTCCGCACCCCGGTTACCCCGCCGTACTATCGACCGTATGGCTACGGAAGACGCGGTGCGCGAGGCACTCGCGACAGTGAACGACCCCGAGATCCATCGCCCCATCACCGAACTGGGGATGGTCAAATCGGTGGACATCGGTGCGGACGGAGTCGTCGCGGTCACCGTGTACCTGACCGTGTCGGGCTGCCCGATGCGCTCCACGATCGAGAACAACGTGCGCGACGCGGTCGCCCGCGTCGAGGGCGTGACCGACGTGCAGGTCACCCTCGACGTGATGAGCGACGAGCAGCGCAAGGAGCTCGCGACGGCGCTGCGCGGCGGCACCGCCGAGCGTGAGGTCCCGTTCGCCAAGCCCGGCTCCCTGACGCGTGTCTACGCGGTCGCGTCCGGCAAGGGCGGCGTCGGCAAGTCCTCGGTGACGGTGAACCTGGCCGCGGCGATGGCCGCGGACGGGCTGAAGGTCGGCGTCGTCGACGCGGACATCTACGGCCACAGCGTGCCCCGCATGCTCGGCGCGGACGGCAAGCCCACCCAGGTCGAAGACATGATCATGCCGCCGTCGGCGAACGGCGTGAAGGTCATCTCGATCGGCATGTTCACCCCGGGCAACGCCCCGGTGGTCTGGCGCGGCCCGATGCTGCACCGCGCGCTCCAGCAGTTCA
>NZ_WWIA01000062.1 GCF_009870065.1 Streptomyces sp. SID5785
TGCTGGTCGACGGCACGTGCACGCTCGTCTACATGTTCACGCAGTGGCTGCGGCAGGCGCACGAGGACCAGGGCAAGGACGTCATCGAGTACGTGGTGCCGACGCTCGTGGAGTCGATGCGGATGATGCCGAAGAGCGTGCGTCCCGAGGTCATCCCGACCATGGTGGGGCTGGTCGTGGCCGCGGGCATCGGGCTGAGCCCGAACCTGTGGCGCGGAAGGTACGGCGACTGGGCCGAGGACGAGTTGACCCCGCTGGAGGCGACGGCCTTCCTCCTCGCGGAGCACATCAACCGCGTCACCGAGGACCGGGACTTCGCGACCCGCCTGATCGGCGCGGCTCTGTCGGAGGCCGAGAGTGTCGAGGGCGCCGACGGTGCCGAGGAGGTGTGAGTCCGGCGCACCCCCTCGGCGGTCCGGCCGGTGCGGTGGCCCCGTGGGGCGGCACCGTACCGGCCGGCGTATCGCCGTGCCCCTCGCTCACGCCGTGTGCAGCGTCAGCCCGTAGCGGCCCAGGATCTCGTTGATCGGCTGGTACCAGGTCTCGCCGCCCGACGTGCAGTCTCCCCAGCCGCCGGACGTGACGCCCTGTGCCTGGTCGCCGCTGATGAACGAGCCGCCCGAGTCGCCGGGTTCGGCGCACACGCTGGTCTTGGTCATCTCGTGCACGGCGCCCTGGCTGTAGTTCACCGTCTCGTTCTTCGCCAGGACGGTTCCGCAGTGCCAGTGCGACGTGGAGCCGGAGCGGCAGATCGAGGCGCCGACGGGGGCCTCGGCCGAGCCGCGGACCAGCTGGTCCGAGACCGTGCCCCAGCCGAGCACGACCGGGACGGTCCACCAGCCGCTGCCGACGTTGACCCACGCGTAGTCGTTGTCCGGGAAGGACGAGCCCTGGAAGTTGCCCACGTACGAGCCGTCCCAGCCGTTGACCCCCTGCCCGGCGCCGCCGCAGTGGCCCGCGGTGACGAAGCCGCCCTGCACCGAGAAGCCGATGGAGCAGCGGACGTTGCCCGTGTAGTACGGGTCACCGCCGACGGTTCCCGCGGCGAGTGTGGTGGGGCGGTGCGCCGTCGTGGCGACCCGGACCGGCCCGGCGTCCCGGGCCTGGGCCAGGAAGCGCTTGACATCGTTGTCAGCCTGGTGGCCGGAGACCACGTCCACGACGACCCGGTTGGTGCGCACGTCCACGCGCCAACTGCTCACGCCCGCCGGGGCGTCGAGCCGGTCGAGGCGCTCGCGGGTCGCGTCGAGCCGGCGTTCGGTGTGCGTCACGACCTTCACGGCCGCGCCCGTGGCCGATATGGCGGCGGCCTTGTCGCGGTCGGTGACGGCGACGGTCAGCTTCCTGGTCGCGGGGGTGAACCAGGACCCGGCGTAGGCGCTCCCGGCGGCGGCCCGCGCCCGCTTCTCGATGCCGGTCGCCGTCCTCTCGGCGGCCAGCCGGTCCGTGGCCTCGGCCCGGGTGAGTCCGAAGTCCCGCTGCATGGCGGCGAGTACGCCGTCGGAGGCGGGTGCCTGAGCGGTGCGCGCGGTGCCGTCGGCGGCGGACGCGGGCACGAGCCCGGCGGTCACGCAGGCACCGGTGACCAGGAGCGCGGACAGCGCGGTGCGGAGGGATCTGGTACGTCTCATGCGGATCGGCCCTTCGTTGTTCCAGTGGTGTGGGGGTGGAACAGCAAAGCCTGGGAGTCACGTCGCCGAGCGCTCCCGGGACATGCCGGGGCGAGCCTAGCGGCCCGGCATTGGCAGGTCCATACCAAGGGCGGCCTGTTGCTCACGGGGTGTCAGGCGCTATGAAGGCCACGGGCCGGCCCGGATCCCCCGGCCGGCCGGGACGAGGAGGACCCGATGCTGACGGGTGTGGTGGTCGACGCGCTGGACGTCCCCCGCACGGAGCGCTTCTGGCGGGACGCGACATACGGCAGGACGGACGGTCTGCGCCTGCGGTTCGTCCCGGCCGCGGGCCCGAAAGGCGCGGTCAAGAACCGTCTGCACCTCGACCTTGCGGGCGGCCCCGGCTGGGCGGCCGAGGTGGGCCGGCTGCTCGGACTCGGGGCGACACGCGCCGACATCGGGCAGGGGGACGTCCCGTGGGACGTGCTCGCGGACCCCGAGGGCAACGAGTTCTGCGTGCTGCGCCCCGGCCATCCCGGAGTGCGCGCCGCGTCGGGGCTCGCCGCGGTCTGTCTCGATGTCGCCGGGGAACTGCGCGACGCCCAGCAGGCGTTCTGGGAGGCGCGGGCGCAACGGCACACCGTCGAGTCCGACCCCTGGTGCGTCCGCCTGCGGCAGGGGCCCGGGGGCGCCGTCCCGTTGGTGATGGGCCCGCCGGCGGCACCGAAGACCGGCCGCAACCGGCTCCGGCTCGAGGTGTCCCACCGGACCGACGCGGTGGGGGAGTTCACCGACCCCTGCGGGAACGAGTACGAGGTGACGCGCGGCGCGCAGTGAGACGCCGACGCGCCCGTGGGACGAGAGACGCCCTCCGGACCCGGTGCGGCCGGGTCCGGAGGGCGTCGTCGTCGGGCGGGTGTTGCCGTTACGCCGTGCTTCCGGGGGCGGGCTCCGGTGCCGCCTCCGGTGCGGGGGACGCGGCGACGACCTCGCTGGGCTCGGAGCCGCGGTCCATCGCGCCGCCCATGAACGCCAGACCGAGACCCGCGAGGGCCAGGGCCGCGCCGACCAGGGTGGGCGCGGCCCAGCCCCAGCCCGCCGAGATCACGAGTCCGCCGAGCCAGGCGCCGCCCGCGTTCGCGAGGTTGAAGGCGGAGTGGTTGGAGGCGGCCGCCATCGTCGGTGCGTCCTTCGCCTTGGCCATCAGCAGCATCTGCACCGGCGTCGTGATCAGCGAGCCGAGCGCGCCGACCAGGGTGATGGTGATGAGCGCGGGCACCGCGCTGTGGACGGTGAAGAAGAACGCCACCAGCGCCGCGGCGAGCAGCAGCAGCCCCGCGTACAGCGTCGGGCGCAGGGCGCGGTCCGTGAGCGGGCCCGCGACGAGCGTGCCGAGCGTCATGCCGACGCCGTAGAGGGCGAGCACGAGGGTCGTCGAGCCGTCCGAGAAGCCCGTGAGGTGCGTCAGCATCGGGACGAGGTAGCTGTACACGGCGAAGAAGCCGCCGAAGCCGACGACGGCGGTGCCGAGACCGATCGCGACCTGCCGGTTGCCCATCGCGCGCAGTTCGTGCCGCACACCGGACTGCTGCCCGCGCGGCTGGTGCGGGACGAAGAGGGCCAGGGCCGCGAAGGCGAGCACGCCGATGACGGCGACGGCTCCGTAGGCGGTGCGCCACCCGAGGTGCTGGCCGAGTGCGGTGCTCGCGGGGACGCCGACGATGTTCGCGACGGTGAGGCCGAGGAACATCTTGGAGACGGCGCGCGCCGCGCGGTCGGGGGTGACGAGCCGGGAGGCGACGACGGCGCCGACGCCGAACAGGGCGCCGTGCGGCAGGCCCGCGAGGAAGCGTGCCGCGAAGAGGAGCCCGAAGTCGGGGGCGAGGGCGGACGCGGTGTTGCCGACGACGAACAGCGCGGACAGGAGCAGCAGCAGCTTCTTGTGGGGGATGCGCGCACCGATGCCCGTCAGGACGGGGGCGCCGACGACGACGCCGAGCGCGTACGCCGACACGAGGTTGCCGGCGTGCGGTACGGACACGCCGATCCCGTCGGCGATCTGGGGCAGCAGCCCCATCGTCGCGAACTCGGTCGTGCCGATGCCGAACGCGACGACGGCCAGGGCCAGCAGAGCCAAGGGCATGGTGCAGGAGAACCTTTCGGTACAGCGGTGCGGGAACGCGGTGGCGGCCAGGGGCCGCGGGCGTCCCGGCCCCTGCGGCGGTGCCGGATCCTGCGGCCGATCGCGCTGAGCACCCTTGCCCGGCGCCCCCGTGGCGGGGCGAGCCATTAGGGCTTCAGCAGCCCCGGCGGGCCACGTATTCCTGGATTCGCGCCCGCCGTGCGTGACCTACGTCATGTCAGGACCGCTGCGCCGCGGTGACCGTCGGCTCGTGTCAGGGCCGGAGCGCCGCCGTGACCGCCGCTTCGGCGTGCAGCCGCGTCGTCGGGAAGACGGGCACGGGGCTGTCCTGCTGCCCGACGAGCAGCTCGATCTCGGTGCAGCCGAGGACGACGCCCGCGGCCCCGCGCCCGACGAGCGAGCCGATCACCTCGCGGTAGGCCTCGCGGGAGGCGTCGCGCACGATCCCGAGGCACAGCTCCTCGTAGATGACCCGGTGCACGATCGCCCGCTCGGGCGCGTCGGGGACGATCACGTCGAGGCCGCGCGCCGCGAGCCGCGCCCGGTAGAAGTCCTGCTCCATGGTGAACGCGGTGCCCAGGAGCCCGACCCGGGTCACTCCGGCCGCGAGCACCGCGTCCGCCGTCGCGTCGGCGAGGTGCAGCAGCGGGACGCTCACCGCGTCGGCGACCCGGTCGGCGACCTTGTGCATCGTGTTGGTGCAGATCAGGACGAGGTCCGCGCCGGCCCGCTCGAGCGCCGCGGCGGCGTCGGCGAGCAGCTCGCCGGCCTCGTCCCAACGGCCCTGCACCTGGAGTTGCTCGATCTCGGCGAAGTCCACGGAGTAGAGCACGCAGCGTGCGGAGTGCAGCCCGCCGAGACGCGCGCGGGTGAGTTCGTTCAGCAGGCGGTAGTACTCCGCCGTCGACTCCCAGCTCATCCCGCCGAGCAGTCCGATCGTCCGCATGCGCGCCTCCTCGATGGCGTCGGTCGTCAGGCCGGGCGTTCCCCGTGGCCGTCCACCAGTGTGGCCACCAGGCGTTTCATCGACCGACGGGGGTCGGGGTCGCCCGGCCTGCCGGTCATCAGGAGGTGGTGCGCGGTGCCGACCAGGGCCAGTGCGACGGTGTCGGGGACGAGGTCCTGCGGGACGCGCCCGAGCTCCCGTTCCGCCGTCAGATAGTCGGTGACGGCTGCCTGGATCGAGGCGAAGCCGGGGGCCCCGCCCTCCAGGGCCTCGCGGACCCGGATCGCCGCTGCGGGCCGCGTCACGGCGAGCCCCGAGACGGCGGCGCCGCCCGAGTCGAAGAGGGCCAGGGTGACCGCTTCCAGGTTTCCCGTCACGGTGCCCCGGCCGGCATGGTCCACCAGCTCCTCGGCCTTGCGTGTGGTCCGCTCGAACCGGTCGAGGCAGAGCTCGGCCACGAACTGGTCGAGGCCCGCGAAGTGCGTGTGCAGCAGACCCTTGGCGCAGCCCGCCTCGGTGGTGACGGCCCGGCTGGTGAGTGCGCCCGGCCCGTCCCTCTCCACGACCCGCTCCGCCGCCGCGAACAGCCGCTCGCGTACGTCCGGGGTCGCCACTCCGCGCGGTGACATGGACCTCGCTCCCGTTCGTCCGGGCCGCCCGACGGCGGCACACCGGTGAGACTACCGGCCCTTGCCAGGTATGGGCGTGTGCCCATACTGTTTGGGCGAGCGCCCATTCTCGGCGCCGCCCGTTCCCTGAGCCGTTCATTCGCCCGTTCTTCCGCCCGTACATACGTCGTCGTCGGACACAGGAGGCAGTCGTGCCGCACATGGCCAACACCGAGCAGGCTCAGGCGTGGAACGGCCCGGAGGGCGACCACTGGGCCCGCCACCAGGACCGCTGGAACGCCGTGAACGAAGGCTTCGACGCACCCCTCGCCGACGCCGCGGAGATCGCGGGGGACTGCCGCACCCTCGACCTGGGCTGCGGCTCCGGGCAGACCACGCGGCTCGCCGCCCGCCGGGCGCCCCGCGGGCACGCGCTCGGACTCGACCTCTCGGGCCCGATGCTGGCCGCCGCCCGTGCCCGCGCCGCGGCGGAGGGGCTCACCAACATCGCGTTCGTCCAGGGCGACGCCCAGGTCCACCCGTTGGAGGAGGGCGCGTTCGACGCCGCGATCAGCCGCTACGGCGTGATGTTCTACGCCGATCCGGTGGCCGCCTTCTCCCACGTCCGCCGGGCCCTGCGCCCCGGCGGCAGGCTGGCCTTCGTCTGTCCGGCCGGCGCCGGGCTCAACGAGTGGGTGGCGGCGGTGGCGTCGCTGCGTGCACACGCCGACGTCGGCGCGTTCGGCCGGCCGGGGCTGCCCGGCATGTTCTCGCTCGCCGAACCGGACCGCATCCGCGAGATCCTCACGGCCGCGGGGTTCACCGCCCTCAGCGTCCGGCGGGCCGAGGCGTACGGTGTGTGGGGCGACGGGGCCGAGGGCGCGGCCGGTTTCCTGCTCGGATCGGGGCCCGGCCGCCATCTCCTCCAGCAGGCCGCCGCCCCGGCGCGGTCCGCCGCCCGGCGCACCCTGACCGAACACCTGCGCCGTCACGAGGCGGCGGACGGCACGGTCCA
>NZ_WWIA01000594.1 GCF_009870065.1 Streptomyces sp. SID5785
GCGCCGACGGAGGCTGGGGGGAGGCGGGCGGGCGCATCGGGTCCGACACGGCTGAGGCTCCTCGGCGCGGCTCCGGCTGGCGGCGGAGCATGAACAGGTTCGGGCGCCTCCACCCTAATGGGCCGGGGCACACGGCCATGCCCGGTGCCCCGCCGCCTCACGCCCAGGTCACCCGGCGGATCATCCGGCGTCGGGCACCTCCGTCCGCGCCGGGCGCTCCTCGTCCTCGCGGCGGGGTTGCGGCAGGACCGGCTGGAGGACGAGCAGGCGCTCGACGAGACGCAGGAACATCGCGGCGTCGCGCAGCAGATCGTCGGCGTCGCGCGCGGTGGCGGCGCCGCGTATGCCCGCCTCCGCACGGGCCCTGCGGGTCGCTCCCGAGGCGAACAGGGCGCTCCACTCGGTCAGCTCGGGGGCTATCTCGGGCAGGACCTCCCACGCGCTGCGGATCCTGGCGCGGCGCCGGGGTGTGGGCTCGGGCCGGCCGCGGGCGGCGAGCACGGCGGCGGCGGTGCGCAGCGCGGCCAGGTGGGCCGTCGCGTACCGCTCGTTGGACGGCTCCAGGGCGGCGGCCTCGTCGAGTCCGGCACGGGCCTGGGCGAGCAGGTCGAGGGCGGCGGGCGGGGCACCGGCGCGGCGGAGCACCGGGTGGACGTCGCTCGCCGGTCCGGTCGATGAGGGGGCAGGGGCAGGGCCGGTGACGGCACGGCGGCCTGCGGCGGCCGCGGTGGGTGCCTGGTGTCCAGCCATGACGAACCTCCTGTCGTCTGTGTGACGGCTTCGTGGCCGTATGTGTCCATCGTGCGGGTCACCACTGACAATCCGGCCTGACCTGCGCTTTTGCTTCGCGCAGAGGTTCGAGCTATTTTTGTACTGACCAGTCAGTTCAAAGAGGGGGCAGCCGTGGACGCGGACGGCCGGGAGGCGGAAGGCCGAGGAGCGGACGGCCGAGGCATCGGCAGCCGGGCCGGCGGGGGCGCGGCTGTCAGCGCCGCGGGATTCGGGGTGAAGGGGCCGCGCGGCTGGGCGTTCCGGGACGTGGACATCGACGCGCCCGCCGGATCGCTCGTCGTGATCGAGGGCCCTTCGGGCAGCGGCCGCACCTGTCTGCTGCTCGCGCTGACGGGCCGGATGCGGCCGAGCGCGGGCACGGCGCGGGTCGGGGCCCTGCGACTGCCCCGGCAGATGGCGGCCCTGCGCCGGATCAGCGCGCTCGCGCACGTGCAGGGCGTGACGGACCTCGACCCCGCCCTCACCGTCGCCGAACACCTCCGGGAGCGGGCCCTGCTCCAGCGGCGCTTCGGCGGCGGCCTGCGCGGGCTGCTGCGGCCGCGCTCCGAGCGGGCCGCCGAGGCACGGCTGCGCATCGACACGGCGCTGGCCGCGGCCGGCCTGGACCGCGAGAGCCTGCCCAAGGGGTCCCGTACCGCGGTGCGCGACCTCGAACGGACCGAGGCGCTGCGGCTCTCGCTCGCTCTTGCCCTGATCGGCCGGCCGGAGCTGCTCGGCGTGGACGACACGGACCTGAAGCTGTCCGACGCCGAGCGCGAGGCGGTCTGGGCGCAGTTGAGGTCGATCGCCGCGGCGGGCACCACGGTGCTGGCCGTGTGCAGCGAGGCACCTCCGGAGACGGCGGACACGGCCGACACGACGCACACGGTGGACACCGTCGTCGTCCGGACGGCGCAGGCGCGCACCGCCGCCGCCGCGGAGGCCGCCACCACAGCCACAGCCACAGCCACAGCCGGAACCGACACGAACACCGACACCGACACCGACACCGACGGGGGAACGACCGACGATGCGCTCGCCGAAGCTGGCCGCTCTTGAGCTCAGGCGCTTCGGCAGGGGGAAGCTGCCACGCGCCGCGCTCGTCGCACTCCTCCTGCTGCCGCTGCTCTACGGAGCCCTGTACCTGTGGTCCTTCTGGGATCCCTACGGCCGGCTCGACAAGATCCCGGTCGCGCTCGTCAACGACGACCGGGGCGCGTCCGCGGCGGGCCGGAAGATCACCGCGGGCGACGACATCACCAAGGGGCTGTACGACAGCGACACCTTCCAGTGGCACGAGGTCAGCGCCGCCCAGGCCGCACGAGGCGTCGAGGACGGCACGTACTACCTGTCGCTGACGATGCCCGCCGACTTCAGCAGGCGCATCGCGTCCAGCTCGGGCGACGCCCCGCAGACGGGCGCCCTGAAGGTGCGCACCAACGACGCGAACAACTACATCGTCGGGCAGATATCCCGGACGGTGTTCTCCGAGGTGCGCTCCGCCGCCTCCACGCACGCGTCGCGCTCGTTCCTGGACAAGATCTTCATCTCGTTCTCCGACATCCACGACGCGACCCAGAAGGCGGCGAAGGGAGCCGACGAGCTCGAGGGCGGCATCGGGAAGGCGAAGAAGGGCTCCAAGGATCTGGCCGACGGCCTCAAGGACGCCAAGAAGGGCAGCGGCGACCTGGCGAGCGGCCTCAAGAAGCTCGACAAGGGCTCGGGCGACCTGGAGACCGGCTCGCGGCAGGTCGCGGCGGGGACCAGGACGCTCGCCGACAAGGTCAACGGAGCCGCCGACGAGGTACGGCCGTTCCTGAAGAACAACAAGAAGCAGATCGCCGACACCGCCCGGCTGGTCGCCGACTCCGCCAAGGGTGTGCGGCACAACCTGGACACCCTGGTGAAGATCGCGCCCACCGCGCGCAAGGGCGCCCACGCGGGCTCCGACATCCTGGGCGTCATCTACGAGCGCCGGTGCGAGAAGGCGCTGATCGACGACCCGGCCTGCCCTGACCTCAAGAAGGCGGCGACGGCGGCGCAGGACGTCGCCACCGTCTCGGACGACCTGCACAGCATCGTGCGGGACGAGCACGGGGACCTGGACCTCATGGACCGTCACCTGAAGACGCTCCAGGAGCAGTCCGAGGCGCTCGCCGAGCGCGCGCCCACGCTCGACCAGGACGTCGAGAACGCCGTCGCGCAGATCAACAAGCTCGACAAGGGCGCGGGCAAGGTCGCCGCGGGTGCCAAGAAGCTGCACGCCGGCCTCGGCACCGCGCACACCGGCTCGACCGAGCTGGACAGCGGCGTGGGCAAGCTGCGGACCGGCGCCGACGATCTCTCGGGCGGGATGTACCAGCTCGCCGACGGCTCCGGGAAGCTGGCGGGCGGGCTCCACGACGGCGTCGGGAAGATCCCCGACTACGACAAGCACGACCGCGACCGGCGCACCGGGGTGATGGCCGACCCGGTCCAGCTGGCCTCCCAGACGCTCCACAAGGCGCCCAACTACGGCACCGGATTCGCGCCGTACTTCATCCCTCTGTCCCTGTGGGTCGGCGCGATGGTCGGCTACATGCTGATCCAGCCGCTCAACCGGCGGGCCCTCGCGGCCGGTGCCTCCTCCTGGCGGGTGGCCCTCGCCGGATGGCTGCCGGTGGCCGCCGTCGGTGTGCTCCAGGTGGGCGCCCTGATGGCCGTGCTGCACTGGGCGCTCGGCCTCCAGATGCTGCACGCGGCCGGCACGGTCGCCTTCCTGGGCCTGGTCACCCTGTGCTTCGCGGCGGTCGTCCAGTGGCTCAACGCCCGCTTCGGCGCGGCGGGCCGCATCCTGGTGCTCGCCTTCCTGATGCTCCAGCTGACCTCGGCGGGCGGCACGTACCCCGTGCAGACCAGCCCGGGCTTCTTCAACGCCCTGCACCCGTTCCTGCCGATGAGCTACGTGGTCGAGGCGCTGCGCCGGCTCATCTCCGGCGGCGGGCTCGGGCCGGTGTGGCAGGCGTGCGCCGTGCTCACCGCGTTCACGGCCGGGGCGCTCGCCCTCACCGCCTGGACGGCACGGCGCAAGCAGGTGTGGTCGCTCGACCGGCTGCACCCGGAACTGAGCCTGTGAGCGGGGCCACGGAGCGGCCTGTGAGAATCGGAGGCATGGAAAGCAGCACACGGCGGCAGGCCACCCGGCAGAAGCTCTACGAGGCGGCGGTCACGCTCATCGCCGAGCAGGGGTTCTCCGCGACGACGGTGGACGAGATCGCCGAACGCGCCGGGGTCGCGAAGGGCACGGTCTACTACAACTTCGCCAGCAAGTCGGTGCTCTTCGAGGAGCTCCTGCGGCACGGTGTCGGGCTGCTGACCGCGTCGCTGCGGGACGCCGCGCGGAAGGCGGACGAGCGCGGCGGCAGCAAGGTCGACGCGCTGGACGCGATGATCCGCGCGGGCCTGGTCTTCATCGACGAGTACCCGGCCTTCACCCAGCTGTACGTGGCGGAGCTGTGGCGGACGAACCGGGCCTGGCAGTCCACGCTCGCCGTGGTCCGCCAAGAGGCGGTGGCCGTCGTGGAGGGCGTGCTGCGCGGCGCCGTGGACGGCGGCGAGCTGAGCGAGGAGATCGACGTACCGCTCACCGCGGCCGCGCTCGTCGGGATGGTGCTGGTGGCGGCCCTGGACTGGCAGGCGTTCCAGCCCGAGCGGTCCCTGGACGACGTGCACGCCGCGCTGTCGCTGCTGCTGCAGGGACGGGTGGGCGGCGGCCAGCCGCTGACCGGCCGGGCCTGACGCGACCGGCGCGGACGGACGCGGACGCCTGGCGTCGGGCACGCGGGGCACGCGCGCGGGGCGCACGGGTCCGACGCGGAACATGAAAGCGCCGGTCCGGCGCGGCCTGTGGTCCCAGGCCCACCGGACCGGCGCGTCCCCCGTTGTCCCCCGTCGAACCCCGTGCGGTCTCCCCCGGGTCCCCCGTGCCTCGCTCCCACCCCTGGGGGTGAGAGGAGCGGCCAGGAGCGCTGCTTCCGTTCCGCCGCCCCGTGTCGGCGGTACCGGAGCGGCGCCCCTCTCCGTGGTCTCCACTCTCCCGTCCGCGCAGGTCGCGCCCCATCCGCGTACCTACTCATCTCCGCGTCTAGGTACGGATACTCAGACGTGCGCGCTCTCCCCCAGGCACACGGAGTGCTCCACTGGTTACGCTCGACACCGTGTCCGTACTCCCCCTGGTCTTCACCAGTGGCTGGGCGAGCGGCATCAACGCGTACGCGGTGATCCTGCTGCTCGGCGTCTTCGGCGCGACCGGCCTGAGTGACGACGTGCCCGAGTCGCTGCAGCGGCCCGACGTGCTGATCGCGGCGGGCGTGCTGTTCCTGTGCGAGGCCGTCGCCGACAAGATCCCGTACGTGGACTCGGTGTGGGACACGGTGCACACCGTGATCCGGCCCGTGTCCGGCGCCGTGGTCGGGGCGCTGCTCGCCGGCCAGACCGGCTCGCTGTCGGACCTCGCGGCCGGGGCGATCGGCGGGTCCACGGCGCTGGCCAGCCACACGGTGAAGGCCGGGACCCGGATGGCGGTGAACACCTCGCCCGAACCGGTGTCGAACTTCGTGCTGAGCACCGCGGAGGACCTCGGCGTCGGCGGCATCGTCTCGTTCGCGATGTTCCATCCCGAGGCGGCCGCGATCATCGCGGCGGTGCTGCTGGTGCTCGGTCTGCTGATGCTGTTCCTGCTGGTGCACCGGATCCGCCGGTTCCTGCGCCGACGCGCGCAGCGGCGCGAGGAGAAGCGGCTGGCCCGCGCGTCGCCACCGCCCTGAGCACCTCGCGGCGGCGCTGTCGGTGGCGGCGGATAAGGTCCCTGGCATGGCACGAATTGCGGTGATCGGCGCGGGCATGGGCGCCATGGCGGCCGCCGCCCGGCTGGCCGTCGCGGGCCACCGTCCGGTGGTGTTCGAGCGGACGTCGACGTACGGCGGGGCGGTGGGCCGCTTCGCGCGCGACGGCTTCGCGTTCGACACGGGGCCGGGCCTGCTCCTGCTCCCGGCGGTGTACCGGGACCTGTTCGTGAAGACGGGCAAGGAGCCGCTGGAGGACGTGGTCGGGCTGACGCAGATCGAGCCCGCGGTGCGGCACGTCTTCGCGGACGGCACCCGGACGGACCTGCCGAACGCACGGCGGGCGGGGGTCGCCGAGGCACTGGACGCGACCGTGGGGGCGGGCGCGGGCGGCCTCTGGTCGGCGTTCATGAACCGCGCGCGGGAGGCCTGGGACCGCTCCCGGCGCCCGCTCCTGGAGGAGCCGCTCTGGCCGAACTGGCAGGTGCTGGCCGAGCGCGAGCCGTACCCCGCGGTCACGCAGCGGCGTCTGCTGCGCAAGGACCGCGCGGCGACGACGCTGGCTGGGATCGGCGCCCTGGAGCTCGGTGGCGTGCCGCATCTGGTGGCGCTCCTCGAGCAGTACGCGCTGGCCTACGGCCTCGATCCGCGGACGGCACCGGCGAGCGCGGCCGTGCTGCCCTACATGGAGCAGACGTTCGGCACGTGGGCCGTGACCGGCGGCATGCGCGCGCTGGCGGACGCGGTGCACGCGCGCTGCGTGCGGCGCAAGGTCGACTTCCGGTTCGGCGCGGACGTGCGGCGGATCGTCGTGAAGGACGGCCGGGCGGCCGGCGTGGAGCTGGCCGACGGCACGGTGGAGGACGCGGAGTCCGTCGTGGCGGGCGTCGCGCCGGCCGTGCTCGACGGGCTGCTGCCGGACCGCGCGGTGCGGGGCGCGGTGCCCGCCCAGCGCGAGGCGGCGCGGCCGAGCCGGCTGACCGTCCACCTGGCGCTGCGA
>NZ_WWIA01000595.1 GCF_009870065.1 Streptomyces sp. SID5785
AGATCCCCCCGCCGCGCCGCAGGCAACTGGCACTCCGCTTGACCGAGTGCTAATCCCCGCCATAGTCTCGCCTCTGGCACTCCCCACCGGAGAGTGCCAACACAGCGACGGGCAGGTCCGGCACCCGCGACGACGGATCCACCTGGTCGCCACCTCAGACAGTTAACCCCGTGAGATCTCCGAAGGGGGAGGTCGGATCGTGACGACCGCCAGCTCCAAGGTTGCCATCAAGCCGCTCGAGGACCGCATCGTGGTCCAGCCGCTCGACGCCGAGCAGACCACGGCCTCTGGCCTGGTCATCCCGGACACTGCGAAGGAGAAGCCCCAGGAGGGCGCCGTCCTCGCCGTGGGCCCGGGCCGCTTCGAGAACGGCGAGCGCCTGCCGCTCGACGTCAAGGTCGGCGACGTCGTGCTCTACAGCAAGTACGGCGGCACCGAGGTCAAGTACAACGGTGACGAGTACCTCGTCCTCTCGGCCCGCGACGTCCTCGCGATCGTCGAGAAGTAAGCGGCTCCTGCTCCGCGTGAGCAGACTCTGCTTGTGAACTGCGCCCCCGGCACCCGCCCTCGTAAGAAGCCGGGGTCCGGGGGCGCGTTCGTCTATCACCACCCAGCATCACCCCTAGCTTTCCGAGAGGGCTGAACCGCTCCCATGGCGAAGATCCTGAAGTTCGACGAGGACGCCCGTCGCGCCCTCGAGCGCGGCGTCAACAAGCTGGCCGACACGGTCAAGGTGACGATCGGCCCCAAGGGCCGCAACGTCGTCATCGACAAGAAGTTCGGCGCCCCCACCATCACCAACGACGGCGTGACCATCGCCCGCGAGGTCGAGGTCGAGGACCCGTACGAGAACCTCGGTGCCCAGCTGGTGAAGGAGGTGGCGACCAAGACCAACGACATCGCGGGTGACGGTACGACCACCGCCACCGTGCTGGCCCAGGCCCTGGTGAAGGAGGGCCTGCGCA
Source organism: Streptomyces sp. SID5785 (assembly GCF_009870065.1). GTDB lineage: Bacteria > Actinomycetota > Actinomycetes > Streptomycetales > Streptomycetaceae > Streptomyces. The sequence continues at coordinate 966 of NZ_WWIA01000595.1, forward strand.
ACGTCGCCGCGGGCGCGTCCCCGGCCGCCCTGAAGAAGGGCATCGACGCCGCGGTCAAGGCCGTCTCCGAGGACCTCCTCGCCACGGCCCGCCCGATCGACGAGAAGTCCGACATCGCGGCCGTCGCCGGTCTGTCCGCCCAGGACAACCAGGTCGGCGAGCTCATCGCCGAGGCGATGGACAAGGTCGGCAAGGACGGTGTCATCACCGTCGAGGAGTCCAACACCTTCGGTCTGGAGCTCGACTTCACCGAGGGCATGGCCTTCGACAAGGGCTACCTGTCCCCGTACTTCGTCACCGACCAGGAGCGTATGGAGGCCGTCCTCGACGACCCGTACATCCTGATCAACCAGGGCAAGATCTCCTCGATCCAGGACATGCTCCCGCTCCTGGAGAAGGTCATCCAGGCCGGCGGCTCGCGCCCGCTCCTGATCATCGCCGAGGACATCGAGGGCGAGGCCCTGTCGACCCTCGTCGTGAACAAGATCCGCGGCACGTTCAACGCCGTCGCCGTGAAGGCTCCCGGCTTTGGTGACCGCCGCAAGGCGATGCTCCAGGACATGGCCACCCTCACCGGTGCCACCGTCATCGCCGAGGAGGTCGGCCTCAAGCTCGACCAGGCCGGTCTGGACGTGCTGGGCTCCGCCCGCCGCGTGACCGTCACCAAGGACGACACCACCATCGTCGACGGTGGCGGCAACTCCGAGGACGTCGCGGGCCGCGTCAACCAGATCAAGTCCGAGATCGAGAACACGGACTCCGACTGGGACCGCGAGAAGCTCCAGGAGCGCCTCGCGAAGCTCGCCGGCGGCGTGTGCGTCATCAAGGTCGGCGCCGCGACCGAGGTCGAGCTCAAGGAGAAGAAGCACCGTCTGGAGGACGCCATCTCCGCGACCCGCGCCGCGGTCGAGGAGGGCATCGTCTCCGGTGGTGGCTCCGCGCTGGTCCACGCCTCCAAGGTCCTCGAGGGCTCCCTCGGCAAGGAGGGCGACGAGGCCACCGGCGTCACCGTCGTCCGCAACGCCGTCGTCGAGCCGCTGCGCTGGATCGCGGAGAACGCGGGCCTCGAGGGCTACGTGATCGTCTCCAAGGTCAAGGAGCTCGAGAAGGGCTCCGGCTACAACGCCGCGACCGGCGAGTACGGCGACCTGGTCAAGGCCGGCGTCATCGACCCGGTCAAGGTCACCCGCTCCGCCCTGGAGAACGCCGCCTCCATCGCCTCCCTGCTCCTGACGACCGAGACCCTGGTCGTCGAGAAGCCGGCCGAGGAAGAGCCCGAGGCGGGCCACGGCCACAGCCACGGTCACTCGCACTGACCCACCCAGGTCCCGACCGAGGCCCGGCCTCCCCGTACCACAGAGGGGGGCCGGGCCTCGGCTTTTCTGGGGCCGGGCTTCGCGGCGGGTGTCCGGTCAGGCGCGGGAGCCGAATCGCACAGGTTCCGCTCGACGGCGAGACCGGGGGGACCGGAGGCCGTCCCAGTCGGCGTGGGTAGCGCCGGCGCCGTCCAGCAGGAAGTCCTTGGCCTCTGTTGACGAACGACCTGCCGCGCATGTTGGCCTGGAGCCGCAGCGCGAGATCGGGCACTGTCCGGTGTCGTCTCGTCGAGGAGCGCGATGAGGGCCTGGCCGCCGAGCTTCCTGAGCATTCGGTCCGCGTCGGTGGGTGGGCGGCCAGCCCCCCGAAGATCCCGGTCGGCGCGGGGGCGGGGCCAGGGGCGCAGCCCCTACAGCTGGGATCTGTCGGAGGTACGGGGGGTGTAGTCGGGGTGCTGCGGCGCCCCCGCTCCGGAGCGAGGTTTTCAAGCCAGACCGAAATGGACCATGTTGCGATCGAGAATGCGCGGATGTGAGGATCCGACGCATGGAGGGGACCGGGGGAAGTAACGAGGCGCCTGTGTACATACGCCGTTCCGGTCGTTCCGTGTTCGAGGAGTACGCCGAGGGCGGACCCGCCGAGAGCGGTGGGGCCACCGTCGGAGCCGCCCGGACGGGCAGTGCGGCCGCGCCGGACACACCGACCACGGCGCCACAGAGCCATGCAGGCGACCCCGCTGAGCCTCTGGCGCGCGCCCGCTCGATGATGGCCCTGGAGGTCGCGGAGGCCGCGGAGAGAAGGAGGGAGTTCGCGCGTCTCCTGGGCGAGTTCCGGCGTACTCCGGTTCTGCTCCCCCTCGGTGAGCAGGACGCGCCGCTGACCGCGGACATCGAGGGCATCCGGTGGATCCTCGCGTTCTCGCACGAGGAGGCGCTGGCACGCTTTGCGATCGAGCGGGGCGAAGGCAGCCGGGAGGTGTCCTACCGCAGGGTGCTGGGAGCACGCGTGCTGGATGTCGGAGTGCCGGTGGTCGGCGTTCCCTGCGGCGTGATACTCAACCCGGGCAGCGAGGACGGAATGCTCTTCCCGCCCGTGGCCGGGATCGTGCCGGACCGCGCCGCGGTGGACCTGCCGTAGCAGGGGGATGCGGGCGCATCGACGACGATCGAGTCGACGCCTGGGACGACGAAACAGACGGACAAGGGGTGGCTCGGAGTGAGCGGCGACGGCGGAAAGAGCCCGGGGCAGCGCGGCGGCGGGCCGGGCCCCGGCAAGGACCTGAAGGCCCAGGGTCTTCAGGAGATCACCGAGGGGATCACGCGCACTCTGGAGGAACTGCGCGAGGTGGGAATGGTCGGTGAGGCGAGTGCCGGTCGTGGTTTCGACAACGTGTCGCTGACCGGAATGCAGGTGGGCTACTCCGGGCTGGCCTCCGCCTTCACCTCGTTCTGCGAACGCTGGGAGTGGGGCGTGCGCTCACTGGTCGCGGAGGGCAATGCGCTCGCGAAGGGCGCAGGTCTGTCGGCGGGCGTGTACTACGAGACGGACCAGTACGTGGACGGCTCGCTGAAGGTCATCACCAACTCGGTGATCGGCAACCCGAACCTGACCGAGGAGGAGGTCACCAGGAAGGACTGGGGCACCTTGGTCAAGGACAACAACCTGGTGTCCGACCCCGACTGGAGCGGCGGCTCGTTCTCCGACGCCTGGGATGACAGCAAGAAGGCGTACGGGCAGGCCGAGGATGCCTGGCAGACACCGGACCCCGATCTCGAGCAGAGCGAGCTGGAGCGACGGTTCAAGGCGGCCGGGGTCGAGAAGGGCCAGGGCTGATGGGCCTCGGAGACGTGCTCGGTTCTCTGGCCGACGGCGGCGAGCACCTGATCGACAAAGGCAAGGAGAAGCTCGGCGACGCTGTCGAATGGGGTGCGCACAAGGGCGGCGATCTGCTGGACGCCGCGGGTGCGCATGGCTGGGCGGACAAGGTCGAGGACTTCGGCGACGGCATCGCCGACCGCCTGGGCGCGGACGTCGGGGAGCAGCAGCTCGGGGACACCGACCAGGCGGGCGAGCTGATCCACGGTGATCCCGGTGAGCTCCGGGCCAGTGCCAGGCACTTGAAGCACTTCCACAAGGCCTTCGACACCGTCGGCCGGGGCATGAAGAAGCTCGATTCCTCCCATTGGCGCGGCGAGGGAGGCGACGCCTTCCGCAAGAAGTTCACGATGCACCCGGCGAAGTGGGCACACGCCGCGGACGCCTGCAAGGACGCGGCCAGCGCCCTCGAGGGTTTCGCGGACACGGTGGAGTGGGCCAAGAAGCAGGCCCAGGAGGCGATCGACCTCTACAAGAAGGGCCGGAAGGCGTCGGAACAGGCCGTCGCCGACTACAACAAGAAGGCCGACGCCTACAACGCGAAGCTCACCGCGGGCGACGACCCCGGTCCCCGGCCCGAGCAGGACATGAACGCCGGGCTCGCCGACGTCGAGGCGGCACGGGAGAAACTCGCCGAGGCCCGTCGCCAGCGCAACGAGGCTGGACGCACCGCCGAGCGCACGGTCAAAGCGGCGTTGGCCCACGCTCCTGCCGAGCCACCGGCGCTCGCCCGCCTGAACGCCAATATCGGGGACTTCAAGGACGCCGCCGGGATGGAGCTGCTGCACGTCGGCGGTGGCGTCCTCAAGGGTGCGGGCGGTCTGGTCGACCAGGCCCGCAAGTTCAACCCCATCGACCCGTACAACCTCACGCACCCGGCCCAGTGGTTCGAGAACGCCAACATGGCTCTCGCCAACGCCGCCACGACCGCCGCCGACCCCGAGCCTGCCCTCAGGGACATGTGGAAGAGCGCCAAGGAGGACCCCTCCGAGTTCGGCGGCCGGCTCCTGCCCGAAGCCGCCGGTGGTAAGGGCGCCGGACTGCTGCGCGGTGGTCTGCGCTCCGGGATGCGTGCGGGCGAGAAGGGTCTGGCCCGGGAGGGCGAGGGCCTCGCCCGCAAGCATCTGAACGACAAGGCGACCGACCCGTCCGACGGCCCCATCAAGCCGGAGAACAAGCCCGAGAGGGACGGGACCGATCCGGTCGACCTGGTCACCGGACGGATGTACCTGCCGCAGACCGACATCACTCTGCCGGGCACCCTCCCTCTGGTCTTCACCCGCCGCCTGGAGTCCGGCTCGCACCTGGGCCGCTGGTTCGGCCCTTCCTGGCTCTCGACGGTCGACCAGCGTCTGGAGATCGACGTCGAGGGCGTCATCTTCGTCACCGAGGACGGACTCCTCCTCACCTACCCGCACCCGGCGCCCGGCGTTCCGACCCTGCCCACGCATGGCCCTCAGCGCTGGCCGCTGGACCGCGTCGACGGGGGCTACACGGTCGCCGATCCGCACACGGGCCGCACCTGGCACTTCGCCGACCGGACGCCCGATCTGGCCGTCCTGGAACAGATCGACGACCGCAACGGCAACTGGATCACCTTCGAGAACGACGCCGAAGGCACCCCGCTCGCGGTCACTTCGTCCGGCGGCTACCGCCTCACCCTCACCGTGGAGGACGAGCGGGTCACGGCTCTGTCCCTGGCCGGCGCGGATCCTGACGGCACGGACCAGCTGATCAAGCGGTACGCCTACTCCGAGACCGGTGACCTGACCCAGGTCCTCGACTCCGCCGACCGGCCGCTCACCTTCACCTACGACGAGCGCGGCCGCGTCACGTCCTGGACCGACAGCAACGACCGCTCGTACACCTACGAGTACGACGACCAGGACCGCTGCATCGCCGAGGGCGGCGA
>NZ_WWIA01000596.1 GCF_009870065.1 Streptomyces sp. SID5785
GATCGGGGGGCGGCACCCAGGCGCTCGCCCTCGGCGGCTCGGCGGCCGTCGCGGCGCTGGCCGGCGGCGCCCTCCTGAAGCTCCGCCGCGGGGCCCGCCCGAAGGGCCGCCGCCGGAAGGCCTGACGGACAGATGGCCTGACGGACGGAAGGCCTGACGGACGGAAGCGGGCGGGCTCCCCTGTTCGGGGGCCCGCCCGTCGTGCGCCGGATGACCGGATCCGGTCAGATCCAGTCCAGCTCCCAGAGCCGGAAGACACCTGTGGCGTCGGACAGGTACTGCCCGCCCGTGACGTCGTCGGTGCTCAGCACGTACTCCTTGCGCTGCCACAGCGGGATCAGCGGCACGTCCACCGCGACCGCCTCCTGCAGCTTGCGGAAGTCCCGGAGCGTGCGCTCGCGGTCCTCGTACTGCTGGCTCGCGACGATGAGGTCGTCGATCCGCTTGCTGCTGAACCCGTTGTGCATGCTGGACCCGGTACGCACCAGCTGCGCCGTGAACGTGTCCGGGTCCGGGAAGTCCGGCAGCCAGCCGACCGCGTAGGCGTCCAGCTTGCCCGCCGAGTACTTCTTCTGGAACGTCTCCCAGTCGTAGTACTTGGTCTTCACCTCGAACAGCTTCGTCGCCTCCAGCTGCCGGGCGATCTCCTCGGCCTCCGGCTTCGACGCGGCACCGCGCGAGTACGCGAACTCGAACTTCACCGGCGTGCTCACCCCGGCCTCCGACAGCAGCTTCCGCGCCCGGTCGACATCACGCTTCGGGTACTCGTCGAAGTACGCCGTCGTGTGCCCGGCGATCCCGCGCGGCACGACGGAGAACAGCGAGTCGACCGTCCCCTTGTACGTGGACTCGACCAGCTTGTCGCGGTCGATGACCGTGGCGATCGCCTGCCGCACGCGCTCGTCGTGCAGCGGTTTGCCCTCCCGCACGTTCAGCACGAGATTGCGGGTCTCCGCGCCGTCGACCACCGTCAGCCGCTCGTTCGGATCCGTGGTCGACAGGCCGGACAGCATGTCGGGCGACAGCGACCGGGCGGCCACGTCGACACCGTGGTTCTTCCACGCCGCCTCGAGCCCCTCGGAGTCCTTGAAGTAGCGCAGCTCCGTCGCATGCTGCGGCACCTTGACCGGGCCGTCGTACTTCTCGTTGGGCACGAGCGTGGCCTTGCTGCCGGACTTGTACGCCTTGAGGCTGTACGGGCCCGTGCCGTCGATCCGGTCCCCCGTGCGCAGCGCGTCCGCCGGGTAGCTGTCCCGGTCGACGATCGAGCCCGCCCCGGTCGCGACCTTGAACGGGAACGTGGCGTCCGGCGACTTGAGCTTGAACGTGACCGTCAGCCCACTCGCCTGCACCTCGCCCAGCGTGTCGAACAGCGAGGCCGGACCGACCGGATCGTTGATCTTCCGCAGCCGGTCGAACGAGTACTTCACGTCCTGCGCCGCCATCGCCCGACCGCTCGGGAACGTCAGATCCGGCTTGAGCTTGCACTGGTACGTCTTGATACCCGTACCGATGAACCGGCAGCTCTGCGCCGCGTCCGGAACCGGAGTGGTGCCACCCGGATCGAACGTCAGCAGCGACTGGAACACATTGCTGTACAGCGCCCAGGATCCCGCGTCGTACGCGCCCGCAGGATCGAGTGAGGTGACGGCGTCCGTCGTCCCCACCGTGAGCGTCTTTCCCCCGTCACTCTTCTTCGGCAGAAGCTGCCAGCCGCCGAGTCCCGCCGCGACGAGTACCACGATCGTCACGATGACCCGGAGCCGAACCGTGCGTTTCAAAACGTCCCTCCCCAGTGACGGTTATCACCCAACCACAGTGTTTGACCTGGGGGAAGAGAGATTCGTGAGGTATTCGGAGCGTGGGGTGTTCGGGCCCGTTTCGATGCGCTCCGAGTAGTCCTGCCCCGCTCGGATGTGAAGCTCACGTGGGGGTTCGAGGAGAGTACCGCGCCCCTCCGTGCGGAACTCGGGCGGGTGGAACGGACGGAGCGGGATTTTGGCGAGCTTGGTGGTAGGGCGACCGGTAGTGCCGGAGCCCCGGCCCGGCGGTGAGGGAAACCCTGGTGGCGCGAGAGCCCTGGCGTGAGGGAAACCCCGGCGGTGAGAGCCCAGGCGTGCGTGAAACGCTCGTGATTCAGGTCTGCTTCGACGCCAGTTCGACCACGGTGATGTCGGACGGCGCGCCGACCCGCACCGGCGGCCCCCACGCCCCGGCACCCCGACTGACGTACAACTGCGTGTCGCCGTACCGCTCCAGCCCCGCCAGCGTCGGATTGGCCGCGTCGGCGATGAAGTTCCCCGGCCAGAGCTGCCCGCCGTGCGTGTGCCCGGACAACTGCAGGTCGACCCCGTGCTTCACCGCCTCATGGATCATCACGGGCTGGTGCGCGAGCAGCACCGCGGCCCGCGAACGGTCCCGGTCACCGAGCGCCCTCCCGTAGTCCGGGCCGTCGCCGTGGTTCTCCCCCGCGATGTCGTTCACGCCCGCGAGGTCGAACGCGCCGAGCTCCACCCGCGCATTGGCCAGCGGCCGCAGCCCGATCTCCCGGACGTGCTCCACCCACGGTTCCGCCCCGGAGAAGTACTCGTGGTTGCCGGTCACGAAGTACGTGCCGTGCCGCGCCCGGAGCCGGGCCAGCGGCGCGACCGCCGGCGCCAGGTCCTCGACGCTCCCGTCCACCAGATCACCGACCACCGCGATCAGATCCGGCTGCGTCCCGTTCACGATGTCGACGACGCGCTCCGCGAAGCCCCGCCCCAGCACCGGGCCCAGGTGCACATCGCTGACCACCGCGATCCTGAACCCGTGCGCCGCGCGGGGCAGTCGGGCCAGCGGCACGGTGACCCGCTTGACCCCGGGCCCGCGCAGCACGCCGTAGGCTCCCGCGCCCACGACACCTGCCGCAGCCACGGCGGCGGCCCCACCGACGGCCCGGGCCAGGACGAGACGCCGGGTGGGCGCGGGGTTGCGCTCGGGGTTGCTGGTGGGGCCGGGGGCGGACCCGGGCGCCGGGTCCGCCTTGAGGCCGGGATCAGGGACGGGCCCGCCCTCGATATCGGTATCGGCGCCTGCACCTGCGTCGGCATCGGTGCGGGTGTCGGTATCGGTGTCGGTGTCGAGGGGCGCGCCGGCCGTGGAGGCGGGCGTCCGGTGCTCGAGCAGACGCCGGGCCAGCGGCCGCACGACCTCCCCCACCAGCAACGCCAACACCAGATACAGCGCGAACGCCATCCACAGGAACCCCGGCCACGCCAGCACCTGCTGCACCAGGAACGGTGCCCCCGCCCGCTCCGCAATCAGCGCCGCGAACATCAGCACCGGCCCGACGGCGAACACCACCGCTCCGGCGCGGCGCACCCACCCGGGCCCCGCGGTCGTGTCCCGCACGAGGCGCCGCCAGGCGTAGTAGTGCAGCCCGGCCAGCGCCCCCAGCACGACAAGGGCGATCACCACGAAGACGACGACCATGGCCCCGGACGCCTATGCGTTCCGGCGCAGTGCCCGCACGCCACGGAACCCGATGGCTCCCACCACCGTCCCCAAGACAAAGGAGACGACGGCCAGCGTCAAGTGCACCCAGAAGTAGGCGGTCGGATCCCCGGCGTCGTCGAACGCGAGGCCGCTGCCGTCCTTCCAGAGGTTCTTGACGAAAGTGATCCAGATGAACCAGCTCCACACCCCGAAGGCGAGCAGGAACCAGGAGACGGGGCGGCTGAGCTTCATACCCTCAGTATCACCAGCCTCTCTCCCGCGCCCACGCCGGGGTGGGGACGCGACGGCAGTCAGGGCACCGCACCCGCTCCCACATCCCCGCACCCACCCAACACAGAACGACTCGACGGAGACTTACCGGCCAGGTACATGTACGTTTCCGACCGTGCCTGCCTCCAATACGTCGCATTCGAAGAAGTCCGCACACCCGAACGGTCGTTTCCGCTCGGCTCTGCTCACGACTTCCGCGGTCCTGCTCACCGCCTCCGCGCTGTCCCTGACCACCGCGCTGCCCGCGTCGGCCGCCGTGGACAAGCCGGGCGACAGGGCCGACAAGACCTCCTCCGGCCAGGCCAAGCCCCCGGCCGACATGTCGAAGATCGGCGGCAGTCGCCTGGGCCTCGCAGGCACCCAGGTCGATCTGAAGGGCGGCGCCCCCGTCCTGCCCAAGAAACTCTCAGGCAAGTCCTGGATCGTCGCGGACGCCGAGTCGGGTGACGTCCTCGCCTCGCACAACGCCCACTGGCGTCTTCCTCCCGCGAGCACCATGAAGATGCTCTTCGCGGACACGGTCCTGCCCAAGTTCCCGAAGACCACGACCCACAAGGTCATCCCCTCCGACCTGGCCGGCATGGGCGCCGGCTCCAGCACCGTGGGCATCAAGGAGGACTACACCTACACCGTCCACGACCTGTGGCTCGGCGTCTTCCTCAGGTCCGGCAACGACGCGGTCCACGTCCTGTCCGCCATGAACCAGGGCGTCCCCCAGACCGTCAAGGACATGCAGGCCCACGCAGACGAACTCCAGGCCCGCGACACCCACGTCGTGAGCCCCGACGGCTACGACGCCCCCAAACAGACCTCCTCCGCGTACGACCTCACCCTCATCGCCCGCTCCGGCCTCCAGAAGAAGGACTTCCGCGAGTACGCCGCCACGGCCACCGCCAAGTTCCCCAAGAAGCAGAAGAAGGGCAAGACCACCGAGACCTTCCAGATCCAGAACACCAACCGTCTCCTCACCGGCGACCTGGGCATCTCCCCCTACAAGGGCATCGCCGGCGTCAAGAACGGCAACACCACCAACGCGGGCGCCACCTTCACCGGCGTCGCCGAGCGCGACAACCGCGTCCTCCTCGTCACCGTCATGACCCCCGACTCCGGCGAAAGCTTCGCCGTCTACAAGGAAGCCGCCCGCCTCCTCGACTGGGGCTTCGCCGCCGACGGCAAGGTCTCCCCGGTCGGCCGGCTCGTCCCGCCGCAGAGCTCGGACACCGCCACCTCCTCCCCGGGCACGACCGACGGCAAGAAGGGCAAGGCAGGCCCCGCCAAGCCCCAGGCCCACGCCTCGGTGAGCGACACGGACAGCTCCAGCGGCATCGGCATCGCCCTCGCCATCACCGGCGGCGTCCTCATCGTCCTGGCCGGCGCCGTCTTCGCCGTCCGCAAGAAGTGGCCCCTGACCCCGAAGAACTAGCCCCCTTCCCTCACCCTCCCGGTCGCCGCCTGGCATCAGGCGGCGGCCTCAGCCGGTCGCCGGTCGCCGGTCGCCGGTCGCCGGTCGCCGGTCGCCG
>NZ_WWIA01000597.1 GCF_009870065.1 Streptomyces sp. SID5785
CGCCGCCGAAGTAGCCGCCGGCCCAGGGACCGTAGGCCGGGCCCGCGTCGTAGTACGGGCGGCGCTCGCCCGCGCCCGTGTCGACCGTGCGCACGAGCGGCTCGGCGCCGTCGGCGAGCCGGGCCGCGTCCGCCGCGCACACCGGGACCTCGCGGACCGCCCCGCCGTCCGGGGTCCACTCGGCGTCGGTGACGGAGGGCCCGTGGCGCGGGTCGAAGAAGCAGGGCAGGCGGCGCTCGGGCAGCGGCCGGCCCTCGCGGCGGGCGGCGAGCTGGGCGAGGGAGAAGCGGCCGTCCTCCAGGGCCTGGGTGACGGCGCGCACGTCCTCGGGGCGCTCGGCGGCGGTCATGAACTGCTTGGCCTTGTCGTACGCGTCGAGGCCGCGCTCGTAGTCGGCCCGCATCGCGTCGTCGGCGCCCTGCTCGGCCGGGTGGAAGTCGAGGCGGTCCAGTTCCTCGCCGAACGCGGTGATGTCCTCGTCGACGACGACCCGGAGCTTGTCCAGGGACGCGCGCTGCTCCTGCTCGCGGCGCCTGCGGTTGCGCCGCGACACGGCGTACAGGCCCGCGCCGCCCGCGACCACGACCGCGCCGACGCCGACGAGGGCGCCGACCGGGGCCCCGTCGTCGCTGCCGCCCGCGTCCCACGACGCCGGGGCCGAGCCCTTGGCCGTGCGGACGGCGGTGTCGACGAAGTCGTCGAGCTGGCGGGCGGCCGGCTCGCCCTGGACGCTGCCCGTCAGATTGCGCACAGCCTGGCCGGACATGACCTGCTGGTCGGCGCGCGCGTCGAAGGCGTCGCCGAGCCGCACCCCGTACACCCCGACGACCCCGGTCCTGGTGCGCAGGTCCGTGAAGAGGTCCTGCCGCGGGAAGCCGGCGGGCAGCACCGCGACCATGACCGGCTTGTCGGCGTCCTTGATGCGGTCCGCGAGCCGGTCCGCAGCGGCCTTCGACAGCGTCCCGGAGGCCGCCGGGTCGACGTAGACGGGGCTCTTCTCCAGGGCGTCGGCCACCGTGGAGACGTCACTCGCGGCGGCGGCCGTGGGCGCCACGGCGAGCGTCGCCCCGAGGGCGAGGAAGGCTGCGGCCAGGGCCGCTATGAAGGGCCTCATACTTCGACGCTAACCCACCGGGGCGGCGGACGAAGGACGAGACCCCCGGCGGCTACTCGACGGGCTCGACACCGGCGCGCAGCAGACCGTACGTGTAGGCGTCCTCCAGGGCGCCCCACGACGCCGCGATGACGTTCTCGGCGACGCCGACGGTGGACCACTCGCCCGCGCCGTCCGTCGTCGTGATCAGCACCCGGGTCGTGGACTCGGTGCCGTGCTTGCCCTCGAGGATGCGGACCTTGTAGTCGACGAGCTCCAGCTTGGCGAGCTGCGGGTAGATCCGCTCCAGCCCGACGCGCAGCGACCGGTCCAGGGCGTTGACCGGGCCGTTGCCCTCGGCGGTGGCGACGATGCGCTCGCCCTTGGCCCACAGTTTCACCGTGGCCTCGTTGGCGTGGGTGCCGTCGGGGCGGTCCTCGACGATGGCCCGCCAGGACTCGACCCGGAAGTAGCGGCGGGCGCGGCCCTCCGCCTCCTCGCGCAGCAGCAGCTCGAAGGAGGCGTCGGCGGCCTCGTACGTGTAGCCCTTGAGCTCGCGCTCCTTGACCCGGGCGACCACCCGGCCGACCAGCTCACGGTCGCCGCCGAGGTCGACGCCGAGCTCCTTGCCCTTGAGCTCGATGGAGGCGCGGCCGGCCATGTCGGAGACGAGCATCCGGATCCGGTTGCCGACCAGCTCCGGGTCGATGTGCTGGTACAGGTCCGGGTCGACCTTGATCGCGGAGGCGTGCAGCCCGGCCTTGTGCGCGAAGGCGGAGACACCCACGTACGGCTGGTGCGTGGACGGGGTCAGGTTCACGACCTCGGCGATGGCGTGCGAGATCCGGGTCATGTCGCGCAGCGCGCCCTCGGGCAGCACCTTCTTGCCGTACTTGAGCTCGAGCGCGGCGACGACCGGGAACAGGTTGGAGTTGCCGACGCGCTCGCCGTAGCCGTTGGCAGTGCACTGCACGTGCGTGGCGCCCGCGTCGACGGCGGCCAGGGTGTTGGCGACGGCGCAGCCCGTGTCGTCCTGGGCGTGGATGCCGAGCCGGGCGCCGGTGTCGTCGAGGACGGTGTGGGTGATCGCCTGCACCTGGGCGGGGAGCATGCCGCCGTTGGTGTCGCACAGGACGACGACCGCGGCGCCGGCCTCGTGGGCGACGCGGACGACGGACTTCGCGTACTCGGGGTTGGCGCGGTAGCCGTCGAAGAAGTGCTCGCAGTCGACGAAGACGCGGCGGCCCTGGGAGACGAGGTGGGCGACGGTGTCGCGCACCATCTCCAGGTTCTCCTCCAGCGTCGTGCGCAGCGCCAGCTCCACGTGCCGGTCGTGCGACTTGGCGACCAGCGTGATCACCGGGGCGCCGGACTCCAGAAGGGCCCTGACCTGAGGATCCTCGCTCGCCTTGGCACCGGCGCGGCGGGTGGCGCCGAAGGCGACGAGCTGCGCGTGCCGGAAGTCGATCTCCTTCTGGGCGCGCGCGAAGAACTCCGTGTCCCGCGGGTTCGCGCCCGGCCAGCCGCCCTCGATGAAACCCACACCGAAGTCGTCCAGGTGCCGCGCGATGGTCAGCTTGTCCGCCACGGTGAGGTTGATGCCCTCGCGCTGGGCACCGTCGCGCAGCGTCGTGTCGAAGACGTGGAAGGAATCGTCGAGTGCGCCGGTGGGTTCGCCGGTGTGGTCGCTCGGGCTGCTGCTCATGCTGATCTGGCTCCTGTAGGGATCTCGGTCGTACCGGAATGACCGGCTCCGCCGTCTCTCCATGATCCCCCGCGCTCTGGGCCTGGCTGAAGGTGGGCCAGAAACCGAAAAAACCCCTCGCGGGTGCGAGAGGTCTGCGCGCGGGTCGAGGACGACGGTGTCCGCCCGTACCGGGTCGTACGAGGCGGTCACTGCGGACCGGCGCGCCTGCTGCCAATAATCATGGCGAACGAGAGCACGGCCCGAGTCTGCCACAGCCCGGGCGGCGCCCGGGCTGTGGTCTCACGATGCGGTCAGGCGGGCTGCTCCACGGGGGCCTCGGCCTGCCGGACCCGGTGGAGGTCGATGTCGCGGGTCTCGCGCATCGTCAGGTAGACGATCAGCGACACGGCCGCGCAGCCGGCGACGTACCAGTAGAAGCCCGACTCCATGCCGCCGTCCTTGAACCACAGGGCGACGTATTCGGCGGTGCCGCCGAACAGGGCGTTGGCGATGGCGTACGGGAGGGCGACGCCGAGGGCGCGGATGCCGGTCGGGAACAGCTCGGCCTTCACGCAGGCGTTGATCGAGGTGTAGCCGGTGACGACGACGAGCGCGAGCAGGGACAGGCCGAGGGCCGGCCAGAAGGATCCCGCGTGCTGGAGCAGCGTCATGATCGGCACCGTCAGGAAGGTGGAGCCGACGGCGAACGTGATGAGCAGCGGGCGTCGCCCGATGCGGTCGGAGAGCGCACCGGCGAGCGGCTGCAGACAGGCGAACACGATCAGCGCGCAGAACGACACGAGCGTCGCGGTCTGCTTGCTCAGGCCCGCGGAGTTGGACAGGTACTTGGTGAGGTACGTCGTGTACGTGTAGTAGGCGACGGTGCCGCCCATCGTGAGGGCGATGACGAGGAACGCCTCGCGCTTGTGCGCCCACAGGGCCTTCATCGTGCCCTTGTCGTCGCCGCCCACGGTCGCGTCGGCGTCGGCGGACTCCGCGTAGACCTCGGTCTCCAGCATGCTGCGGCGCAGCCAGAAGATGATCGCCGCGCCGAGGGCGCCGACGACGAACGGGATGCGCCAGCCCCAGCTGTGCAGGGCGTCGTCCGACATCGTGCGCTGGAGCACGATCTGCAGGCCGAGGCCGACGATCTGGCCCGCGGTCATCGACACGTACTGGAAGCTGGACGCGAAGCCGCGCTTCTCGGGGGCCGACGCCTCGGTGAGGTAGGTCGCGCTCGCCGCGTACTCGCCGCCGACCGAGAGGCCCTGGAGGAGGCGGGCGACGAGCAGGACGACGGCGCCGCCGTACCCGGCGACCGCGTAGGTCGGCGCGACCGCGATGAGGACCGCGGACGCCGACATCAGCGTCACCGTGAGGGTCAGCGCCGCCTTGCGGCCCTTGCGGTCACCGACCCGGCCGAGCAGCCAGCCGCCCACCGGGCGCATGAAGAACCCGACGGCGAAGATGCCCGCGGTGTTCATCAGTTGGGCGGTCGGGTTCCCGTCGGGGAAGAAGGACCCCGCGAAGTACGTCGCAAAGCTCGCGTACACGAACCAGTCGAACCACTCGACCATGTTCCCGGCCGACCCGACCAGGATCTTCTTCCATTGCTCTCGTCCCATGACCGGCCACGATGCGGGACCGCTGCACTGCGTGACAAGGCGTCACCGGCAACGATCGAGCGTACTTGTGGTCATTGTGTTCATCGCGTTCGTGAACCCGCCGCGGTCTGTGCCAGCTCGGCGAACGTGGCGAGCCAGTGGTCCGTGGTGAAGTCCCCGCGGTCCACGGCCGGCAGACCCGCCGCGAGATGCGCCTGCGCGGCCGCCGCCAGGCGCGCGCGGGCGGCGCCCTGCGGCAGGGCGTCCGCGAGGTGGCGCAGCGTCGCCGCGCGGGACAGGGTCAGTCCGAGCAGGTGCCCGATGTGCGGGTCGGCGTGGTCCGAGACGACGGGTACGTCGAGCAGGGCGCAGGGCGCCCCGGAGTCCAGGGCGGGCAGGAAC
>NZ_WWIA01000598.1 GCF_009870065.1 Streptomyces sp. SID5785
CCCGCAGCGGCGACGCCGACTTCACCAACGTCGACGACCGGCTCGGCCGCCCCGCCGCCCTGCGCGTACGGGCCCGCCGGGCGGCGCGCGGCGTCCTGCTCTCGGGGGCGTCCTGGCGGTACGGGCTGCGGCTCGCGCTGTGCATCGGGATCGCGCAGGCCCTGGTCTCGCTGGTGCCGGTGCCGCGCTCGTACTGGGTGGCGCTCACCATCACGTTCGTCCTCAAGCCGGACTTCGGGTCCGTGTTCTCCCGGGCCGTGCTGCGCGCGCTCGGCACCGCGGCCGGGCTCGTCGTCGCGGCGGCCGTGCTCTCCCAGGTGCCGCTCGGCTGGTGGTCGGTCCCGGTGATGGTGGTGCTCGCGCCGCTGATCCCGGCCCTCACCCCGCGCGGGTACGGCTTCCAGACCGCGGCCATCACCCCGGTGATCCTGCTGCTGTCCGACATCCTCAACCACCAGGGCACCGCGCTGCTGTGGCCGCGGCTCCTGGACAGCCTGATGGGGTGTGCGATCGCGCTCGTCGCCGGCTACCTGCTGTGGCCGGAGAGCTGGCACACGCGGATCGGCGACCGGCTCGCGGACGTGGTCGGGGACGCGGCGGCCTACGTGGACCTGGCGTTCGGCCCGGCCGCGGAGCGGGACCCGGCCGAGCGGGCACGGATGCGGCGGCGGCTGTACCGGGACCTGTCGGTGATCCGCGCCGAGTTCCAGCGGGCGCTCACCGAACCGCCGCCCACGGGGAGGCGGGCGGCGGCCTGGTGGCCCCTCGTCGTCGCGGTCGAGCGCATCGTGGACGCGACGACCGCGGCGCGGGTACGGGTCCGGCACGGGGCGGCTCCGCCGGGGGCCGGGGAGGCGGCGCGGGTCTCCCTCCAGCTGCGGGAGCTCTCCGACGGGCTGCGGGCGTCCGAGGTCCTCGAGGAGGTGCGGGCCGATTTCGGTGCGCCCGGTCCGCCGGACGGCGTCCTGGAACACGTCCGCCAGGAGGTGGCAGCGGCCCGCGCGATCGGCGTCCCCGAGGGGCCCGCCGGGGCGTTGCCGGGTGCGCGTTGAGCGTGGCCGGTCGCGCGCCGGTCCCCGCGCCCCTGAAGGGGTGCGGGGACCGGCGACGCACCGGAACTAGCCGACCCGGACCCCGGCCCGCTTGAGCGCGGCGGCGAGGCCGTTGGCCCAGAGGGACTCGACGCGGGAGCGCTCGTTCGCGTCGGGGTTCGCGTTCGTGCAGGACGGGCCGGGGCCGCCCCCGGACATGAGCTCGCTGCACGGGCCCTCGTAGTGGTCCGGCAGGCCCAGCACGTGCCCGGTCTCGTGCGTGGTGACCCGCGTCGAGTCGTACTCCTGGTTCTGCGCGTAGTCCAGGAAGACGTACCCCTGACCGTGCCCGTCGGTCGACGCGTACGACCCGCGCGCGTCGTTGCCCTCGTAGTACGCGAAGTCGCCCCCGCCCGAGGAGGACTGGAGCTTGACGTTGGAGACGGCGGAGTTCCAGATGGACGCGCTGTTCGCTATCTGCTGCTGGAACGAGGGGGCGCCCGACGCATCGTAGGTGACGGTCACGGACTCGGCGCCCGGGTTGGCGGCGCGCTTCTCGGCGACGGATTTCACGACCGCCTCGAAGAACGCCTTGTTGGCCGCGGCGTCCTCGGCGGAGCCCGCGTAGTGGGCCCGCGCGGTGGGGGAGGACTGCGGCTGCGCCGTCGCGGGGCCGGCCGCGAGGGCGGTGACGGTGAGCCCCGCGCCGACGGCGCACGCGAGGAGACGGATGACTGAAGTGGGGGGTGTCATGGTCATGCAAGTGATGGTGGAGGCTCACGAGCCCCCTGGGAATGATGTCACCCGGCGATAACACCGGACTATCACCGGGGAGTTCAGGCCAAAGCTCACCCTGGTGCACCCCCGCACCCCGCCCTACGCTCGACGTCCATGGACCTGGAGGTACGCCACCTGCGCGTGCTGTGCGCGATCGAGGACACGGGCAGTCTGCACAAGGCCGCCCGCGAACTGGGCATGACCCAGCCGTCGTTGAGCACACAGCTGCGCCGCATCGAGGACTTCCTCGGCGGCCGGCTGTTCCGCCGCGAGCGCACCGGCTGCCGCCCCACCCCGCTCGGCCGCGTCCTGCTCGCCCGCGCCCGCCCGCTCGTCGACGGCCTGCGCGACCTCGTCGACGAGACCCGTGCGGCCGCCGCCACCGAGGCCGCCCCGGACCGGCTCCGCATCGGCTCCACCGCGAGCCGCGCCCTGCCCGGCTGGCTGCGCCGGCTGCGCGCGGGCCCCGCGGGCGAACCGACGCTGCGCATGGACGTCTCCGCGCACGCCCTGCTGCGCCTGGTCGCCGAGGGCGGGCTCGACGTGGCGTTCGTGCACGAGGTCGAGGGCAGCCCGCTACGGCTGCCGCCGGGCCTGGTCTGCCGGGTCCTGGTCGAGCGCGAGCCGCAGTTCGTGTCGCTGCCCGGCGACCACCCCGCCGCCCGCCGCCCCGTGGTCCGCCTCGCCGACCTCTCCGGGGACCGCTGGATGGTCGACCCGACGGTGGACGGCGAATGGGACGGCCTGCTGCGCGCCCTGCGGGCCGAGGGCCTCAACCCCCGTGTGCTGCACGGCGATTACCACACGGCCGCCTCGCTCGTCGCGACCGGCGAGGTCGTCACCCTGTGCCAGCCCACGTCCCGCTCCCGCCCCGACATGGCCATCCGCCCGATCCACGGCGACCCCGTGGCCGTGCGACTGCTGCTCGCGGCCCGCACCGAGACGGTCCTCGACGCCGTGCAGCCCGCGCTGCGCGCCGCCTACTGGGAGGCGGCCCGGCAGGCCCCGGCGTACCGGGAGCGGCTCGCGCACCTGGGCGCGGACCCGGGCCTGGCGGACCTGGGGCCGGTCTGACGGACGGGCCCCGGGGCTGGTCCGACGGACGGGGCCTAGGTCCCGCGGAAGTGGGGGCGAAGGTCCGCACCGCGCTCAGACCCGTCCTGACCTGCACTTTTGTCGGCCGCTCCGCCCGGTTACCGGAGCGAGGGCGGGCGGGGCCACGACTGTTACACGACGTACGGACGACGCACACAGAGCGCCCCTACCTTCGGATCTGTCGCCGCCTCAAAGGGGCACGAACACGGACAGATCTGGCAGCGCCCGTCCGGGCCGCCCGAGCCATGAGGGAAGCACTCCTATGCGCGCCACCCGACGCACCTTCCGCACCGCCGCCATCGCCACCGGCACCGTCGCCGCCCTGGCCGTCCCCACTGCCGCCGCCTTCGCCGACCCGGCGCCCTCCCCTCAGCCGGTCACGGCCGACAGCCCTTCAGCCCAGGACCCCGCGCAGGACCCGGCGCAGGACCAGGATCCCGGCCAGGACCAGGACCAGAACGCCGACCAGGACCAGGGCCAGAACCAGAACGCGGACCAGGACCAGGACCAGGACCAGTCGGCGCGGCAGCTGATCCGCTCCGTCGACCTCGCCGAGGGCTTCTCCGCGGACATCTACCGCGTCGGCGACCACGCCGCCGAGGCCGACATATCCAAGGACGGCTCCGTCGTCGCCGGTCTGCACGCCGACGGCTCCCCCGACTCCGTCACCACCGGCGGCTACGTCTTCCGGCTCACCGCGGACGGACAGCTCACCGCCGACCAGGACCCGGACAGCACCCCCACCCCGCCGGCCCCCGGCAGCTGGGAGTCCCTCGGCACCACCGACCTCGGCGGCGGCTGGACCGCCCGGGTCGACGTCAACGCCTCCGCGCGCACCGCCCGCGCCGCGATCTCCCACGCCGGCACGGTCAAGGCCCGCATGACGGCGTACGTGGACAACGCGACGCAGCGGATCGGCAACCGCTCCTTCACCCTCACCAGCGACGGCACCGTCACCTCACGCGCCCTGCCCACCCCCGGACCGAAGCCCAAGCCGCACCCCAAGCCCAAGCCGCACCCCCAGCCCCACCACCACCGCACGTACGTCAAGACCGTGAAGCTGGCCGACGGCACCACCGCGAAGGTCTACAAGCTGGGCCGCCACCACTACCAGGCGGACGTCCGCACCGGCCACACCCTGCTCGGCAGGGTCGACGCGAACGGCCGCACCGCCAAGGCCATGAACAACGGCCTGCACATCGTGCTCACCCAGAACGGCACGCTGAAGTCCTGGATCAACGGCCCGACACTCCGGCTCGTCGACGGTTCCCGCGCCCGGCTCACCCAGCTCGGCCCGACCCACTTCCGCGCGGAGGTGCACGCCCACGGCAAGAAGATCGCCGTCCTGGACGCCAACGGCCGGACCGCCTACGCCCACCACCGCGGCCTGCACATCGCGCTGAAGGCGAACGGCAAGGTCACGTCGTGGACCGACGGGTCCCGCACCCACCGCACGGCGCCGCGCACCGCGTCCTTCGCGCCCGCCGCCGGCGGCTCCGCGCACACGTCCCTCTCCGACGTCTCCGTCACGTCGCTGCCCGTGCCGCACGACGCCACGCACACCCGCTCGCAGGACACCACCGCGCGGGGCAGCGCCCGGGCCGACGTGCGCGCCGACGCCCGCCGGACCACGGCGCAGACCGGCGCGGACACCCGGACCGCGGCCGCGGGCACCTCCGCGGCGGGCACCGACACCACCCCGCTGATCGCGGCCTCCGCCGGCGTCGCGGCGCTCGGCGCGGCCGGGCTCGGCTTCGCCCTGTACCGCCGCCGCGGCCAGAACGGCTGA
>NZ_WWIA01000599.1 GCF_009870065.1 Streptomyces sp. SID5785
GGCGGCGGCAACGGCGGCGACCAGAACGGTGGCAACCAGAACGGCGGCAACGGTAACGGCGGCGGCAACGGCGGCGACCAGAACGGTGGCGGCGGCAACGGCGGCGGCGGCAACGGTGGCGACAACACCAACCCCGACGGCGACAACAACCCCGTCGAGCAGGGCGGCCAGAGCGAGGACGGTCTGAGCGACACCGGCTCCGCCCCGGCCGAGCAGACCGGCACCGGCACCGGCAAGGGCTCGGACGGCGAGCTCGCCGAGACCGGTTCCTCCGGCACCACGATCCTGCTGATCGGCGCCGCGACGATGATCGCGGGCGGTGTGGGCTTCCGCCTGCTGCCGCGTCTCGCCAACAACCGCGGCGCCGCTGCGTGAGCTGACGCTCACCGCGCGCACCCGGCGTGACGAAGGGCCCGGAGCCACCCGGCTCCGGGCCCTTCGTGTGTCTGTCGCCGGCGGCGCGGCCGGTTACACGGTCTGGTGCGCCGCGAGCAGGGCCAGTGCGGCGATCACCACGGCCGCCAGCGCGATCAGTGCCATCGGGTGGAGGCCGGACAGCGGGTGCTCCTGCTGGAGCCGCTCGCGGTTCGCCCGGCAGACGGGGCAGCGGCCCTCGCTCACGGGCGCCGCGCAGTTCGCGCACACCAAGCGGTCATAGGTCATGCGCTGTCCTCCTCACGCGCCGCGGAGCCTGCCGTCCACATACCCACTGGTTCTCTCCGCTCAACGCTCCGGGAAACGCAACCGTTCCCCTACCACTGTGCCAGCTTCGCGGATTTTCGGCGCGCCTCCCTCCAGGGAGCGGCCCTGACCAGGCGCGGGACGGACAAAAGCGGCACCTCGGCGGACCGGCGCCGGGACAAAACGCGCAACCAGGGGCGGCGCCTGCACGCCGCCTCCCCATTCGCGTATGGTCACGCACACCGAGGGGGTGTCTCGGACATCCCCGCCCCCGACGCCCCCGAAGCTCCGAGGCGCACCAGTGATCCGATTCGACAACGTCTCCAAGGTCTACCCCAAGCAGACCCGGCCCGCCCTCAGGGATGTCTCCCTGGAGGTCGAGCGCGGTGAGTTCGTCTTCCTGGTCGGTTCGTCCGGCTCCGGCAAGTCCACCTTCCTGCGCCTGATCCTGCGCGAGGAGCGTGCCAGCCACGGCCAGGTGCACGTCCTGGGCAAGGACCTGGGCCGCGTCTCGAACTGGAAGGTCCCGCAGATCCGCCGCCAGCTCGGCACGGTCTTCCAGGACTTCCGGCTGCTGCCCAACAAGACGGTCGGCGAGAACGTGGCGTTCGCGCAGGAGGTCATCGGCAAGTCCCGCGGCGAGATCCGCAAGTCCGTGCCCCAGGTGCTCGACCTCGTCGGGCTGGGCGGCAAGGAGGAGCGCATGCCCGGGGAGCTCTCGGGTGGTGAGCAGCAGCGTGTGGCCATCGCCCGCGCGTTCGTGAACCGTCCCAAGCTGCTGATCGCGGACGAGCCCACGGGCAACCTCGACCCGCAGACCTCGGTCGGCATCATGAAGCTGCTCGACCGCATCAACCGCACGGGCACCACCGTGGTGATGGCCACTCACGACCAGAACATCGTGGACCAGATGCGCAAGCGCGTCATCGAGCTGGAGAAGGGCCGCCTCGTCCGCGACCAGGCCCGCGGCGTCTACGGCTACCAGCACTGACCGGCACCGTAGAAGAACTGCGAAAGGCTCTGTAAGCACATGCGTGCCCAATTCGTCCTGTCGGAGATCGGCGTCGGTCTCCGCCGCAATCTCACGATGACCTTCGCCGTCATCATCTCGGTCGCCCTCTCGCTCGCCCTGTTCGGCGGCTCGCTCCTGATGAGCGATCAGGTCAACCAGATGAAGGGCTATTGGTACGACAAGGTCAACGTCTCGATCTTCCTGTGCAACAAGGGAGACGCCGAGTCCGACCCGAACTGTGCCAAGGGCCCGGTCACGGCCGAGCAGAAGAAGCAGATCGTCAGCGACCTGGACAAGATGTCGGTCGTCGACAAGGTGGCGCACGAGTCGCAGGACGAGGCGTACAAGCACTACAAGGAGCAGTTCGGCGACTCCCCGCTGGCCAGCTCGCTGACCCCGGACCAGCTCCAGGAGTCGTACCGGATCAAGCTCAAGGACCCGGAGAAGTACGAGGTCATCGCGACCGCGTTCAACGGGCGGCCCGGTGTGCAGTCGGTGCAGGACCAGAAGGGCGTGCTCGACAACCTCTTCCGGCTGCTCGGCTATCTCAACGTCGCGGCGGGCGCGGTCATGGCGGTCATGCTCGTCGTCGCCCTGCTGCTGATCGTCAACACCGTGCGGGTGTCCGCGTTCAGCCGCCGCCGCGAGACCGGGATCATGCGGCTCGTCGGCGCGTCCGGCTTCTACATCCAGGCGCCGTTCATCATGGAGGCCGCCGTCGCGGGCCTCATCGGCGGCGGCATCGCCTGTGTGTTCCTCGCGGCCGGCCAGTACTTCGTGATCGACAACGGTGTGGCGCTGTCCGAGAAGCTCCAGCTCATCAACTTCATCGGCTGGGACGCGGTGCTGACCAAGCTGCCGCTGATCCTCGCGGTGAGTGTGCTGATGCCGGCGCTGGCGGCGTTCGTCGCTCTGCGCAAGTACCTGAAGGTGTGACGAGCGTCCTGTCCGTCCGAGTGCGGCGTACGGTTCAACTTCCCGTACGCCGCTTCGGGTTGTCCTAGACTCACCGGCATGTCCGGCCCGGAGCTGTTCTCCCGGCCCCGTCGCTTCGGCCGCGGGGCGGCCCTGAGTTTGGTCTTCGCGGGGGTCCTCGCCGCCGGCGCGGCCACCGGCGGGCTGCCGGGCGAGGAGCACGGGAGCGCCGGGCAGGACGACCAGCTCGCCGCCGCGCACGAGCGGCCGCTGCCCGACCCTTCCGAGGCCGCCGCCCGGGCGATGGCCGACGGCACGTCGCCCGTGAAGGCCGCCGAGGAGGCCGTCAGCCGCAGCGGGGACCGCTGGGCCGCGGTCTACTCCGAGGGCGAGTACGAGGAGTTCGAGCAGTCCCTGGACGGCGAGTACACGGGCGTCGGCCTGTGGGTGCGGCGCACCGCCGCCGGCCACCTCCAGGTGACCAAGGTGCGCGACGGATCTCCGGCGCGGGACGCCGGGCTGCGCGCGGGCGACCGGATCACCGCGGTCGACGGCCGCCCCGTCACCGGCCGCCCGGTCACCGAGGTCCTCGGACTGCTGCGCGGCGAGCACGCGGGCACCTCCGTCGAGGTCGGGCTGCGGCGCGGCACGCGCGCGTGGACACAGACCCTGCGCCGGGCCGCCCTCTCCACGGACCCGGTCACGGTGACCCGGCTGCGCGGTGCGGGCACCCTCGTGAAGGTCGGCGCGTTCACCAAGGGCGCGGGCGCGCAGGTGCGGCGGGCGGTGCGCGAGGCGCCCGCGGGCGGCGGCCTCGTCCTCGACCTGCGGGGGAACGGGGGCGGCCTGGTCACCGAGGCCGTCACCGCGGCCTCCGCCTTCCTCGACGGCGGGCTCGTCGCGACGTACGACGTGCGCGGCCGGCAGCGGGCGCTGCACGCCGAGCGGGGCGGTGACACCGCCAGACCCGTGGTCGTGCTCGTCGACAGCGGGACGATGAGCGCGGCCGAGCTGCTCACCGGCGCCCTCCAGGACCGCGGCCGCGCGGTCGTCGTGGGCTCCCGCACCTTCGGCAAGGGCTCGGTGCAGATGCCGAGCCGGCTGCCCGACGGCTCCGTGGTGGAGCTGACCGTCGGGCACTACCGCACCCCGTCGGGCCGCACCGTCGACGGCCGGGGCATCACCCCGGACCTGGAGGCCGACGCCACGGCCCTGGAGCGGGCCGAGACAGTATTGAGTGGCCTGGGGGACCCCTCGTAGTGCGAAAATGGCCAGCACTATGGCCAAGGCAATGTACGTACCGAAGGAGTCCCAGCCCAAGCAGGGCCAGGGGGCGGCGTCCAAGAAGGACGGCAAGCGCAAGATGGTCGCGCAGAACAAGAAGGCGCGCCACGACTACCTGATCATGGACACCTACGAGGCCGGCATCGTGCTGACCGGGACCGAGGTCAAGTCGCTGCGCCAGGGGCGGGCGTCCCTGGCCGACGCCTTCGTCCAGGTCGACGGGCACGAGGCCTGGCTGCACAACGCGCACATCCCCGAGTACAGCCAGGGGACGTGGACGAACCACGCGGTGCGGCGCAAGCGCAAGCTGCTCCTGCACCGCGAGGAGATCGACAAGCTCGAGGCGAAGTCCCAGGAGACCGGTCACACGATCGTGACCCTGGCGCTCTACTTCAAGGACGGCCGGGCGAAGGCCGAGATCGCGCTCGCCAAGGGAAAGAAGGAGTACGACAAGCGGCAGACGCTGCGCGAGCAGCAGGACCGCAGGGACTCGGACCGGGCCATCGCGGCGGCGAAGCGGCGGCAGCGGGCACGGGAGCGTTAATGGCTGGCATCGTGGGGCGCCGGTCGCGTACCATGGTCCATGTCGCTCGTTGCAGCGGCACCTTTTGAAAAAACAACATGGGGATGATCGGTTTCGACAGCGGATGTCGAAGCAGGGGAAGCGTGTCGAGGAAGCGGCAATGATCTCGTAAACCATATGTCGCAACCAATAATCGCCAATTCCAAGAGCGATTCCCAGTCCTTCGCCCTCGCTGCCTGATAACAGCGACTGAAGGACCCTAAAAGGGTGTCAGCCCGGGAGTGTTCCCGACCCGGATCCTGGCATAATCTAGGGAACTAAACCATCGAGCCCGGTCACGGGGTTCGATGGGAAATCAAACAGTGACTGGGCCCGTCGGCGACTTGTTCGCGTGATCACCGGGGCCGAGAAAATCGAAGCGAACTGCACACGGAGAAGCCCTGCTGCTGCACCGTTGGACGCGGGTTCGATTCCCGCCATCTCCACTCATCCCATGCGATACAGGCCCGACCGTCTTCGACGGCCGGGCCTTTGTCGTGTTCAGGGGGCCGTGGCGGTCTTGGCGCGGGTGCCGGTGTCCGGGATGCTGCTGTGGCATGAGCAGACCTGACGGACCTGTGAGACGAGACATCGGATTCCGCGGGCGGGCGAGGCGCTGGGTGTGGCCCGCCGTCGTGGCCGTGGCCGCGGCCACGCTGTCCTGGGGCGGGCCGGCCGGAGCCGACACCGACCCCAGCGGACTGCCCGAGGCCATCGACACGATCCTCGGCGACCCGCGCATGGAGGGCGGCGCCGCGAGCGTCGTCGTCGCCGACGCGCGCACCGGCGAGACGCTCTACCAGCACGATCCGACCGCGCGGCTGATGCCCGCCTCCAACACGAAGCTCGCCACGTCAGCCGCCGCCATGCAGCTCCTGGGCCCCGAGCACCGGTTCAGCACCGATGTGCTGGCCGCCGGGCGGGTGCGCGGCGGGGTCCTCGCCGGGGACCTCTACCTGCGCGGGACCGGCGATCCGACGACGCTCGCCGCCGACTACGACCGGCTCGCCGCGGACGTCGCGGCGGCGGGCGTGCACCGGGTCGACGGACGGCTCGTCGCCGACGACACCCGCTTCGACGGCCACCGGCAGGGCGACACGTGGGGCGCCGACGACGAGTCCTCGTACTACGCGGCGCAGATCTCCGCGCTGAGCGTCGCCCCCGACACCGACTACGACACCGGGACGGTCATCGTCGAGGTCGCCCCCGGCCGGAAGGCGGGCGACAAGCCCGTCGTCAAGGTCACGCCGCCGAACCGGTACGTGCACCTCGACGTGCGGGCGCGCACCGTCGCGGCCGACGGTGCGGACGGCGTGACCGTCGAGCGCGCGCACGGCACCAACACCATCACGGTCGCGGGCTCGCTCCCGGTCGGCGGTGACACCGCCAAGGAGTGGGTCACGGTCTGGGAGCCGACCGGCTACGCGGCCGCCGTGTTCCGTGACGCCCTCGCCGCGCACGGCGTGCGGGTCGAGGGCGGCACCCGGCTCGGCCGGGCCACCCCGGCGGGCGCGGCGCGGCTGGCCACGCACGCGTCGATGCCGCTCAGGGAGCTGCTCGTGCCGTTCCTGAAGCTGTCCAACAACATGCACGCCGAGTCCCTGATCAAGGCCATGGGCCACAAGGCGACCGGGCGGCCGGGCAGTTGGGCCGACGGCACCGCCGCCGTCGCCGGATACCTGCGGGGTGCGGGCGTCGACGCCGGGAAGGTGCGCCAGGTGGACGGCTCGGGGCTGTCCCGCAAGGACAACTTCGCGGCACGCCAGATCGCCGACCTGCTGCTGGCCGTGCGCAAGGCGCCCTGGTACGCGGACTGGTACGCCGCGCTGCCGGTGGCCTGCGCGCCCGAGCGCTTCGTCGGCGGCACCCTGAGGTCCCGGATGTGCGACACCCCGGCCGCCGGGAACGCACGGGGCAAGACCGGCTCCCTGACCGGTGCCTCGGCGCTGTCCGGCTACGTGAAGGCCGCCGACGGACGCGAACTGGTCTACAGCGTCGTGCAGAACAACTACCTGGTCGACTCCGTGAAACCGCTGGAGGACGCCGTCGTCGTCACCCTCGCCCGGTCCACCGCGCAGAAGGCGACGGCGGTCCTGCCGAAGTCCGTGCGCGCCGTGCCCGCCGCCGAGCGCGACGGCGGGCTGGAGTGCTCGTGGCGCAAGCCCGCCGCGTGCTGAGCGTGCCCCGGGCTCAGGACGGGCGGCCCGGGCGGCAGGCGTAGCCGTACAGGGCGAGCAGCAGGGCGCAGGCCGCCGCCGTGACCGGGACCGCGTACGCAGGCGTCGGGCCCCAGTGCTCCACCGCCGTGCCGCCCACGGCCGAGCCGCACGCGATGCCGCCGAGCAGGCCGGTCACGGCGAGGGTCATGCCCTCGTTCAACTGGGCGGCCGGTGTGCGCCGCTGGATCAGCGTCATGCCGGTCACCATCGTCGGCGCCGTCGCCATCCCCGCGATCAGGAGCGCCCCGCCGAGCACGAACAGGGAGCCGGTGAGCGCGGCCGCGAGCAGCGGCAGGGTCATCAGGGCCGTCATCGCCGCCACGCACAGCGGGTGTCTGCGGTCGGCGGGTCCTGTGGGCCGCAGGGCGCCGTTGACCAGGCCCGCCGCACCTGAGCCCGCGGCCTGGAGCGCCAGGATCGCGCCCGCCCACGCCTTGTGCCCCTGCGTGTCGGCGAACGCCACCGTGACGACCTCGAGCGAGCCGAAGATCCCGCCCATGGCGAGGAAGGAGAGCAGCAGGGGCGGCATGCCGCGGACCAGCAGCGGGGTGCGCGCCTTCTCAGCACGGGGGTGCGGCGGGGGTTCCGTCGAGCGCTGCGCCGCGAAGACCAGGATGCCGCTCACCATCAGGAGCGCCGAGGCCAGCGTGCCCGCCTCCGGGAACAGCGACCCGCACAGGAACGCGGCGACGACCGGGCCGAGCATGTAGCAGAACTCGTCCGCCGCCTGCTCGAAGGAGTTGGCGGTGTGCAGGGCGTCCGGGTCGTCGGCGAGCAGGTGCGCCCAGCGGGCCCGGGACATGCCGCCCGTGTTGGGGGTCGTCGCCGTCGCCAGGTAGGCGGCGAACAGCGTCCAGTCGGGCGCCCCGGAGCGCACGCACAGCAGCAGCCCGAGCGAACCGCACGCCGAGACCGCGACCGCGGGGACCGCCACCCTGGCCTGTCCGAACCGGTCCACCAGGCGTGCCGTCCACGGCCCGACCAGCGCGTTGGCGACCAGGCCGGTCGCGGTGACGGCACCGGCGAGCGCGTAGGAGCCGCGGACCCCCGAGATCATGATCACGGCGCTGATGCTGAACATCCCCTGCGGGAAACGGGCGATGAGGTTGCCGAGGGTGAAGGCGCGGGCGCCGGGGATCGTGAACAGCCGCAGGTAGGACCCGCCGCGTCGGGGTCGTGTCGTGAGCGCGTCAGTCATGTGCCGAGCGTCGCCGCGGGCCGGGCCCGCGGTCCAACACCTGTCCGGTGCCCGTTCACGCGTCTGCGTTGTAGGTTCGCCCGGTGCCCCCCTCGCATGTGGAACCCCGCCTGTTGCGTGCCTTTCTCGCCGTCGCCGAGGAGCTGCACTTCACCCGGGCCGCCGGCCGGCTCTACGTCGCGCAGCAGGCGCTGAGCCGGGACATCCGCCGCCTGGAGCGCGAGCTCGGCGCCGAGCTGTTCGTCCGCACCACCCGGCAGGTCGCCCTCACCGCCGACGGGGCACGGCTGCTGCCCCACGCGCGGCGGGCGCTCGCGGCGCAGGACGCGCTGCTCGCCGCGTTCACCGCCCCCGCGCCGGACCACCCGCCGCTGCTCGTGGACGTCAACAGTCCGGGCCTCGTGCACGAGCTCGTCCTCGCGCGGGCCCGCGAACTCGCCCCCGACCAGGAGCTGATGGCCCGCTACGAGAGCGGCCTGACCGGCGCCGCCACCGAGCTGCTCGCCGGGCGCCTCGACGTGTCCTTCGGCCGGTTCGCCGGACTCGACCCGGCCGTGCGGGCCCGCCTCGACCAGCAGCCGATGCGGTACGAGCCGATGGCGATCGTGCTGCCCGACGATCATCCGCTGGCCGCGCTCGACGCCGTCCCGCTCGGCCGCCTCGCGGGGGAGACCGTCTACGCCGGTGCGGGCAACCCGCGCACCCCCGAGTGGACCGAGCTGGCCCGGCTGCTGTTCGAGGGCCGGGGCATCGAGGTGGCCCCGCCCGCGCCTCTCGCCGTCGGCAAGGAGGAATTCCGGCGGATCATGACCAAGTACCGGAATCCGGTACTGACCGGAGTGGACTTTCCGGCCATGCCCGGGACGGTGCGCAGACCGCTCGTCGACCCGGTCCCGCTGTCACCGGTGTCGCTGGTGTGGCGCAAGGGGCGGGAGCACCCCGGAATCGCCGCACTCCGCGCGGCCGCGACCGCCCTCGCCGCCGAGAACGGCTGGCTGGAGTGCCCCCAGAACGGCTGGATTCCGGCCATGGATGCACTCATCATGATGAGCCGGACCTGAGGCGTGGCCACGACCGTCACTCGCGTGCGCTACATTCTTCGTCCGGGCGCAGTGTGATAAGGGGGGCGCTCGGATCGGGTGGGGGCCCGGTCCGGACGACGATGCTCGGCAGTCGCGCGCGCACCCGTGAACAGGCCCGTGGGGGGAAGTGCGTACGTGGAAAATTGGCGAGAAGACGCCCTGACAGGGCAGACCCATGATCCGAACGAGGTGACGGTCCAGCTCGACGGGGCCGGCCGGCAGCTGGGGGAGCTGCTCTCGGCCGAGTCCGGCCCGGGCGCGCCCGCGGCCGACGACAAGGAAGTCCCCGTCTTCGTCGACGACTCGGGGCGCCGCAGCCGCACGTTCCGCCGGATAGGCGTGGCCGTGGGCATGGCCTGCGCCGTGTACGCGGTCGTCGTGGTGGTCACCCTGCTCTCGGGGAACTCGAGCGCGCCGTGGCTGCCCATGGACTCCGACAAGAAGGGGCCGTCGGGTCAGGTAGACACCAAGCCCCTGGTCCCCGCCGAGACGGCCTCGCCGTCGGCGTCGCCGGGCGACACGCCGTCTCCGGGGGCCTCGGACAGCGCGTCCCCCGACGCGTCCCGTTCACCCGGTGACGGCACCGCCCCGGCCACCGGCGCGACCTCGGGCACGACGTCCCCGGGCACCGGCACGACCCCGTCCGGCAAGCCCACCGGCGGGAAGACGACCCCGCCGCCGGTCGACCCGCCGGACCCCACCGACGACACCCCGCCGCCGGTCGACCCGCCGGACCCCACCGACGACGACAGCACCCCGCCGGTCGAGCCCACCGACGGCGCGAGCGACCCGGCCGCCGGCACGGGCACCGGCACCGACGCGGTCGCCGACGGCGCCGCCGCCTCCGCTCTCCCCGCCGATCAGCACGCCGGCGCGGGCGCGCCGGCCGCTTCCGCCGCGTCCCCGGAAAGCAGCGTCCTCTGAGATGTCCCACCGCTCACGTTCCCGGCGGCGTCAGCCTGCCCGCAGACGCCGCGTCCCGCTGCGCTACCTGCTCCCCGTCCTGCTGCTCGTCGCCCTGCTCGCGATGCTCCTGCTGCGCGGCTACGTGCACAGCGAGATCATGGCCGACCACCGCATCCAGCCCGAGGCGGCCACCGACAAGGTGCCCGACAAGATCCTCGAGGGCGGCCCGGTCATCGACACCCGGCAGGGCCGCGCGACCAGCCGGTCCATCGACGACCACAAGCTCGTCCTCACCTTCGACGACGGGCCCGACCCGGAGTGGACGCCGAGGGTCCTCGACGTCCTGAAGAAGCACGACGCGCACGCCGTCTTCTTCGTCACCGGCACCATGGCCTCGCGCTACCCGGACCTCGTGCGGCGCATGGTCGACGAGGGCCACGAGGTCGGCCTGCACACGTTCAACCACCCCGACCTGTCGTACCAGTCGACGCGGCGCATCGACTGGGAGCTGTCGCAGAATCAGCTGGCCCTGGAGGGCGCGGCGGGCGTGCGCACCTCCCTGTTCCGGCCGCCGTACTCGTCGTTCGCCGACGCCATGGACGACAAGTCCTGGCCGGTCGCCCAGTACATCGGCTCGCGCGGCTACCTCACGGTCGTCAACAACACCGACAGCGAGGACTGGAAGCGCCCCGGCGTCGAGGAGATCATCCGCCGGGCCACGCCGCACCACGGCAAGGGCGCGATCGTCCTCATGCACGACTCCGGCGGCAACCGCGCGCAGACGGTCGCCGCCCTCGACCGCTTCCTGCCCGACCTGCAGAACAAGGGCTACCGGTTCCAGAACCTGACCGAGGCGCTCGGCACCCAGAGCGCCCACACGCCGGTCACCGGCATGGAGCTGTGGAAGGGCCGGGCGTGGATCTACGCGGTCCAGGCCTCGGAGAACATCACGACCGTCATGGTCGCGGGGCTCGCCGTCATCGGCGTCCTCGTCATGGCCCGCTTCGGCCTGATGCTGCTGCTCTCCGCGCTCCACGCCCGCCGCGTGCGGCGCAGGGGCTTCGCCTGGGGACCGCCGGTCACCGAGCCGGTCTCGGTGCTCGTCCCGGCGTACAACGAGGCGAAGTGCATCGAGAACACCGTGCGGTCGCTCATGTCCAGTGAGCACCCCATCGAGGTGATCGTCATCGACGACGGCTCCACCGACGGCACCGCGCGCCTCGTGGAGAACATGCGGCTGCCCAACGTCCGCGTGGTCCGCCAGCACAACGCGGGCAAGCCCGCGGCCCTCAACAGGGGCCTCGCCAACGCCCGGTTCGACCTCGTCGTGATGATGGACGGCGACACCGTCTTCGAGCCGTCCACCGTGCGCGAGCTCGTGCAGCCCTTCGGCGACCCGCGCGTCGGCGCCGTCGCGGGCAACGCGAAGGTGGGCAACAGGGACTCGCTCATCGGCGCCTGGCAGCACATCGAGTACGTGATGGGCTTCAACCTCGACCGCCGCATGTACGACATCCTGCGCTGCATGCCGACGATCCCCGGCGCCGTCGGAGCCTTCCGGCGCAGCGCTCTGGACCCCATCGGCGGCATGAGCGACGACACGCTCGCCGAGGACACCGACGTCACGATGGCCCTGCACCGCCAGGGCTGGCGCGTCGTCTACGCGGAGAACGCGCGCGCGTGGACCGAGGCCCCCGAGTCCGTCCAGCAGCTGTGGTCGCAGCGCTACCGCTGGTCGTACGGCACGATGCAGGCGATCTGGAAGCACCGCCGCGCCCTGATCGAGTCGGGCGCCTCCGGCCGCTTCGGCCGGGTCGGCCTGCCGCTCGTCTCCCTCTTCATGGTCCTCGCGCCGCTGCTCGCGCCCCTGATCGACGTCTTCCTGCTCTACGGGGTCGTGTTCGGGCCCACGCAGAAGACCGTGATCGCCTGGCTCGGCGTGCTCGCGCTCCAGGGCGTCTGCGCGGCCTACGCGTTCCGCCTCGACAAGGAGCGGATGACGCACCTCATATCCCTTCCGCTCCAGCAGCTTCTGTACCGGCAGCTGATGTACGTCGTGCTGCTGCAGTCCTGGATCACCGCGCTCACCGGCGGCCGGCTGCGCTGGCAGAAGCTGCGCCGCACCGGCGCGGTGGGCATGGCGCCCGGCGGCATTCCGCACCAGCGGACGGCGGCGGTTGCCGGTGACGACAGGAGGCCGGTGGCATGACGCACCCCCAGGACCCGGCGTACCGGGGACAGCAGTACCCGCCGCAGCAGGGTTACCAGGAGCAGTACGCAGAGCAGTACGAGCCGTACGCAGACCAGTACGCAGACCAGTACGCGGACCAGCACCCGGCGCCGTACGCGGACCAGCAGGTGCCGGCGCAGGCCGGCTGGTTCGACGCGGCGGGGGCCACCCGGCTCGCCGAGCCGCCGCCGGCCCCGGCTCCGGCCGCTGACGCCACCCGGCCGCTGCCCGAGGCGCCGCCGGAGGCGAAGCCCGCGCCGAAGAAGCCCGGCCGCGACCGCTACCTGGACCTGCTGCGCACGACCGCGCTCGTCCGCGTGGTCGTCTACCACCTGTTCGGCTGGGCCTGGCTGTCGGTCGTCTTCCCGTCGATGGGCGTCATGTTCGCCCTCGCCGGATCGCTGATGGCCCGCTCGCTGAGCCGCCCCGCGCTCAGCGTGATCCGGGGCCGCGTCCGGCGGCTGCTGCCGCCGCTGTGGGCGTTCGGCGCGGTCGTCCTCACGATGCTCTTCCTGGCCGGGTGGAACCCGGGCAAGGACCCCGACCTCGGCGGCACCTGGGGCTGGGCCACCCTCTTCAACTACCTGGTGCCGATCGGCGCCCCCACCTACCCGTGGCACATCGGCGCGGACGGCGGCCTCCTCGACGCGACCTGGCCCGCCCAGGCCGCGGGCCCGCTCTGGTACCTGCGCGCCTACCTGTGGTTCGTGATCGCCTCGCCGCTGCTGCTGTGGGCGTTCCGCCGCGTGCCGTGGGCGACGCTGCTCGCCCCGCTCGCCCTCGCCGCCGTCATCGGCACGGGCCTGGTCACCATCCCGGGGGAGACGGGCAACGCGGTCACCGACTTCGCCGTCTACGGCAGTTGCTGGGTGCTCGGCTTCGCGCACCACGAGGGCCTGCTCGCCACGATCCCGCGCTATCTCGCGGTGTCCTGCTCGGCGCTCGTCATGGCCTTCGGCCTGTGGTGGGCCTCGGGTCACCTCGGCCCGGACGGCTGGGACCTGAACGACATCCCGCTGGCCCAGGCCACCTGGTCCTTCGGCTTCGTCGTCATCCTGCTCCAGTACTCGCCGTCCTGGCAGCAGCTGCCGGGCCGGCTGGCGAAGTGGGACAAGGTCATCACGCTGTCCAACAACCGCGCGGTGACGATCTATCTGTGGCACAACATGCTGATCATGGCCACGGTCCCGCTCATCGACCTCGCGTACAGCCTGCCGTTCATGGGGGACGAGCGCTGGAGCGGCGCCCTGGACTCCACGTACACGCTGTGGATGTTCGTCCTGGTGTGGCCGCTGATCGCGCTGTCGATCGTCGGGGTCGGCTGGATCGAGGACCTGGCGGCGAAGCGCCCGCCGCGGCTGTGGCCGGACGGGTCGAGGAAGAGCCGCGCCGGGAGCGGCGGGAAGGGCACGCGCCGGGCCTGATCCGGCGGGCCGGCCGGTGACCACGGCCCGGGACGCCCTTGTGGCGCCGTCCCGGGCCGGGTTGACTGGCGCGGCGCACCGGACGAGCGACAAACGGGGGACCGGCATGACACAGCCGCCGCACGACGGCCAGGGGTACGGCTACGGCGGGCCGCAGCCCCCGCCGCAGCCCCCGCAGCAACCACCCGGGCAGCCGGGTCCCTACGGTGCCCCGCCGCCGCAGCAGCCGGGCCCGTACGGCGGGGACAACCCGTACGCGAACCCGCCCGCGCCGCCCGGGCCCTACGGCGCGGCGCAGCCGCCCGCACCGGCGCCCGGCCCCGGGTACGGCCCCGGCCCCGGATACGGCTACGGCGGGCCCCAGCAGCCGCCGCCCTACGGTCAGTTCCCGCCGCCGCCTCCGCAGCGGCCCGGCGGCGGGCGCAGACGCGCCGTCCTGATCGCGGCCGCGGTCGTGGTCGTCGCCGCACTGGCCGGCGGCGGCGTCCTGCTGGCGACGAGCGGCGACGACGACGGGGACGACGACAAGCCGGTCGCGCAGCACAGCAGCGGCGCGGTGACGCAGAGCCCGACCCCGCCGACCAGCGCACCGCCCACGGAGGTGCCCACCGACGAGCCGTCCAGCGCGCCGCCGGACCTGCCGGACGGCCCGCCCGAGGAGCGGCCCGCGGGGGACACCGGCTACCAGGGCCAGTGGCAGAACGAGAAGGCCCAGACCCTCACGGTCGGCGCCAAGATGGCCTCCGGCGAGGCGAAGGGCAAGTACAGCGTCTCCTACATCGACGCGGGCGGTAAGGGCATCTGCACGGGCATCGGCCAGCCGCTGAGCGGTGACCGGTTCCGGATCGCGGTGTCCTGCGTGGGCCAGGACACCGGGGACAAGGTGTTCGCCGCGAACCTCACGCAGGCCTCCGACGTCGTCACCCTCACCTGGGACAAGGGCGGCGGCACGGTGAAGCTGCCCTGGAGCGGTCCCGGCTCCACCTGATCGGGGCATGCTCACGGCCGGTCCCGGCGCCGGGTGAGAGCAACGTTCCCGGCCGGTCACGCCACGGCACAGCCCCGAAATCCCGCCTCCCTACGGTCGGTCGCATCAGCCGCGAACCGTGACCTGGAGGCGCCAGATGGCCGGCCGGAGCTGGATCGAAGAGTGGGACCCCGAGGACGAGGCGTTCTGGCGGGACACGGGCGCCGGGGTGGCCCGCCGCAACCTCGCGTTCTCGGTGCTGTCCGAGCACATCGGGTTCTCGGTGTGGACCCTGTGGTCGGTCATGGTCCTTTTCATGGGGCCCGAGTACGGCATCGACCCCGCCGGGAAGTTCTTCCTCGTGTCGATGGCCACGCTCGTCGGGGCGTTCGTGCGGGTGCCGTACACCTTCGCCGTCGCCCTGTTCGGCGGCCGCAACTGGACCGTGATCGCGGCGAGCCTGCTGCTCGTGCCGTCCGTCGCCGCGTTCGTGGTGATGGAACCCGGCACCTCGTACGGCACGTTCCTGCTGTGTGCGGCGCTCACCGGTGTCGGCGGCGGCAACTTCGCCTCGTCGATGACGAACATCAACTCGTTCTTCCCACTGCGGAAGAAGGGCTGGGCACTCGGACTCAACGCGGGCGGCGGGAACGTGGGCGTGCCCGTCATCCAGCTGATCGCGCTCGCCGTCATCGGCGCGGGCGGCGGGCCGCGCGTGCTGCTCGGCGTCTACATCCCGCTGGTCGTCGTCGCCGCGCTGTGCGCGGCCCTGTTCATGGACAACCTGGCGACGGTGAGGAACGACACCGGAGCGGCCGGGGCGGCGGTGCGGGACGTGCACACCTGGATCATGTCGTTCCTGTACATCGGCACGTTCGGGTCGTTCATCGGCTACTCGTTCGCGTTCGGTCTCGTCCTGCAGACCCAGTTCGGGCGGACCCCGCTGCAGGCCGCCGGGGTCACCTTCGTCGGCCCGCTGCTCGGCTCGCTGATCCGGCCCGTCGGCGGCCGGCTCGCCGACCGGTTCGGCGGGGCGCGCATCACCCTGTGGACGTTCGTGGCGATGGCCGCGGCGACCGGTGTGGTGGCGCTCGCGTCGGTCCGGTCGTCCCTGGCGCTGTTCACCGGCGCGTTCATCGTGGTATTCGTGCTCAGCGGGCTCGGCAACGGGTCCACGTACAAGATGATCCCGGGCATCTTCCACGCCAAGGCGCTCGGCAAGGGGCTCACCGGGGAGGCCGCGGCCGCGTACGGGCGGCGGCTGTCCGGGGCGTCGATGGGGCTGATCGGCGCGGTCGGGGCGCTCGGCGGGCTCGGCATCAACCTCGCCTTCCGGCAGTCCTTCCAGAGGGCGGGAACCGGCACCGGGGCCTTCGTGTCCTTCCTCGCCTTCTACGCGCTCTGCTGCGCTGTGACATGGGCCGTATACCTTCGTGGCGCGGCGGGCCGTACCGTGGCAGCGACCGGCGCCGGGACGAAGCCGCAGCTCAGCTACGCCGAGGTGTGAGCGCGGCGGCGCCGCCGGGTGCGTAACACGCACGCAATCATGTGGAACCGGGCCCGTCACGGAGCGTTGACAGGCTCGGACCGCGTGCACGGTGGACGCGGTGCACGGGACGACCGTCGAGCGGGACGAGAACGAGCATGGACGAGGAACAGCAGGCCGCCGGGACGGGGCCGGAGCCGACGGCACGGGCCGGCGAGGCCGGGCACGGGCCGCTCGCGGGCTTCACGGTCGGGGTGACCGCCGCGCGCCGCGCCGACGAGCTGGGCACGCTGCTGCGGCGGCGCGGCGCGGCCGTGCTGCACGCGCCCGCCCTGCGCATCGTGCCGCTCGCCGACGACAGTGAACTCCTCACCGCGACGAAGGAGTTGATCGACCACGCGCCGGACGTGGTGGTCGCCACGACGGCCATCGGGTTCCGCGGCTGGGTCGAGGCCGCCGACGGCTGGGGCCTGGGCGAGTCGCTCCTGGCCCGGCTGCGCGGCGTCGAGGTGCTGGCCCGCGGACCCAAGGTCAAGGGCGCGATCCGGGCCGCCGGACTGACCGAACAGTGGTCGCCGTCCTCCGAGTCGATGGCCGAGGTGCTCGACCGGCTGCTCGCCGAGGGCGTCCAGGGGCGGCGGGTGGCCGTCCAGCTGCACGGGGAGCCGCTGCCCGGCTTCGTCGAGGCGCTGCGCGAGGCGGGGGCCGAGGTGGTGGGCGTGCCGGTGTACCGGTGGCTGCCGCCGGTGGACATCGGGCCCGTGGACCGGCTGCTCGACGCGACCCTCGCGCGCGGGGTCGACGCCCTGACCTTCACCTCCGCGCCGGCCGCGGTGTCGCTCCTCGAACGGGCCGAGGTGCGCGGGCAGTTGCCCGGGCTGCTCGACGCGCTCCGGCACGACGTCGTACCGGCCTGCGTCGGGCCCGTGACGGCGCTGGCGCTCCAGGCGCGCGGGGTCGACACGGTGCAGCCGGAGCGGTTCCGGCTCGGGCCGCTCGTGCAGCTCCTGTGCCGTGAACTGCCCGGCCGGGCGCGGGTGTTGCACGTCGCCGGGTGCCGGGTCGAGATCCGCGGCCACGCGGTCCTGGTCGACGGGGACCTGCGGCCCGTGCCGCCCGCCGGGATGGCGCTCCTGCGGGCGCTCGCGCGGCGGCCCGGCTGGGTCGTGGCCCGCGCCGACCTGCTGGCGGCGCTGCCCGGGGCGGGGCGGGACGAGCATGCCGTCGAGACGGCGATGGCGCGGTTGCGGGGGGCGCTCGGGGCGCCGCGGCTGGTGCAGACGGTGGTGAAGCGGGGGTACCGGCTGGCGGTGGACGCGCCGTAGCTGCAGGTCGATGCGGCCCGCGCCCCTGGAGGTGCGGATCTCGTCCGCTACCCCCGGCCGCTGCCGCAGGCGCGGGTGAGGAGGGCGCGGGTCAGGCAGGCGCAGGCCAGGGTGCAGAGGACGGCGCGGACCACGTTCCAGGCCACCCAGGGGTCCTCGAAGTCCGCGCGGACCTTCGCCGGGTCCGCGATGCGGGCGGGCGGGCCGGCTGCCGCGAGCGCGTCGTTCAGGGGGATGTGCAGCACCCCCGTCAGCGCGAACGCGAGCACGTACAGGGCCAGCGCCGCCCACACCCACCGGCGCACCCCGGCCCGGCTCCGCACCCGCCACGCCGCGACCCCGGTCAGCACCAGCGCCCCGACGAAGCTCAGGAAGAACACCGGGTTCTGGATGACGTCGTTGATGTTCTGCATCACCTCGATGTACGTGCGGTCGCCGCTGCGCGCCAGCGCCGGCATCACGGCGCACCCGAAGATGTAGAACGTGCCGGCGATGAGTCCCATGGCGACCGTCGCCGCGCCGAGGAGAAGTCCGTCGAATCCCTTGGTCCGTGTCATGTCTCCAGTGAAGGCGCGGGGCCGCCGGCCGGACATCGCCGAGCCGCGCGGGCGCATACGCGAGCGTCCACCGGCCCGCGTACGGTACGCACATGCCGCATGTATCGATCACGCCCGGGATCACGCTGCGCCGGGCCGTCCCCGCGGACGCGCAGGCGCTGGCCGATGCCCAGATCCGCAACAAGGCCCATCTCGCGGCGACCGAGCCGTACCGCGACGCGTCGTACTACACGGCCGCCGCGCAGACCGAGCGGATCACGCAGCCGCAGAGCGCGACCTGGGTGCTCGACGACGGGGAGCGGATCGTGGGCCGGGTGATGCTCACCGGCATCGTGCTCGGGCCGCTGTGCAGTGCGAGCGTCGGCTACTGGGTCGACGCGGACCACCGCGGGCGCGGACTCGTCCCGGCGGCCCTGGAGGAGATCGCCCGGATCTCCCGCGACGAGCTCGGCCTGCACCGCCTGGAGGCGGGCACGCTCACCGACAACGTGGCCTCGCAGCGCGTCCTCGCCAAGTGCGGGTTCGTCCGCTACGGACTCGCGCCGCGGTTTCTGCACATCGCGGGCGAGTGGCGCGACCACGTCCTGTTCCAGCGGATCCTGCACGACGATCCGCCCGCCCACGTTCCCAAGTAGGCCGCGGGCGGGCACTGTAGAGGGCATGGCAGCAGTACCCACAGGGTCCCGCCCGTCCACCCCCGTCCCCCACGAGCTGCGGTTCGACGCCGGACGTCTCTGCCTGGACCTCGTCGCCACCGCGCATCCCGAGGAGCGGCTGATCTCGCCCGACCGGCTGCGGTCCTGGCTGGCCGGCGCGGGCCTGGTGCCCGACGGCGGCGACCTCCCCTCCTGCGCCGCTGCCTGGCTGCCCGCCTTCCGCGAACTGCGCGGCCACATCGGCCGGCTGGTGCGCGGCGAGCTCGCCGGCCGGCCCGCCCCGGCCGCCCTGGAGCGGGTCAACCTGCTGGCCCGCGCCGCCCCGCCCG